>QIDP01000202.1 GCA_003229375.1 Nitrospirota bacterium | reverse complement strand
CTCACAACTTAAAATTTTCCCCTTTATAGATTTTTATAGAATAACAAAAATTATACTAAAATAAAGACATATTTGCAAAGGTTAATTTTCCTTGACTGTGATTCAGACAGCATCGCCCCCGGATTTAACCCAAATAATGCAATTGAAACCGTCATAATACTTGAAATCAGCACCACAGGCGGCGTTGCTTCAATAGCTTTGACTACAGAAATATTTCAATATGTCTGTGCCCAAAGCTATTAAAGTGCCTTGCCTGTGGCACTTCTTCGGCGTATTCTAACGATTTCAATTGCATTATTTGGGTTAAAAAGGTCATATTTTTGGGATGAAGATTTTTGTAGGGCCCGTTCCCGGAACGGGCCAAGGGGCAGAAACTATGAACTTAACCATATTTTCTGTCAATTCTGATCCTGATCTCGTCTGCCGGCACATTATCCTGATACATCTCATAGATATCAAATACCTCAAGCATACACATATCACAATAGACTGCATGGTCTGAGAACCTCCCCTTATCATCCATATAACAGTGCTTGAGACTCTGATGTCCCCGCGGAAACTGTTTATTCCTTACTTTATCGCAGCCACAATAACATTTTGCCTTATCTAAAATCCCGGGGATTTCTACTGCAATTTTATAAGCCTCCTCGCTTCTATTTGTTGTATATGCATATTCCGGAAGATTATCCCTGTCTACAAATGCAACCGCTGCTCCTATGAGGATGATTGTTATTGTTATTACTGACACAACATAAACTATCTTTCTGTTCCTTTGTTTCTTTTTTAATCCACCCCTATTCCGTTTCATCGGCATATTAATACCCTTTCTGTCTTTTGCCATCGGTAAAATAATTTCGTACGGTTACAGTTATCTCAATATCTCTTTGGTTTCACCGCATTTCAGCATAGCTTTACCCAGATAGGGATTGCTGATTTCTTTCGTATCGCTTAACCAGTAAGCACCTTTGTTATCCAGAGCCATGGGGCAAAACTGATAGAATATCTTTGCTCCCGATATTCCGAACTGTTTGATGCTTTTATAGAAAACATCATTGAATGATGAAAAATATTCTCTTTGTTTGGCAATATTGCCGGTCTTGCCAATATTTTCCAAGTTTTTATTCATCTCTTCTAATTGCTCCATCCACATCATGTGTGTATGGCCTTTAAGCAGCTTCATATCCACATTTTCTAAAGATTTTTTTACATTTGCTGCAGCATCTTTTACCTTTTTGCTGTCAGAGGCTACAAATGCCTCTTTCATCTCAAGATAGGATTGGTATGATGCTGTTAATTGCTCTTTAAATTTAATATCAATTTTTTTGTCCATATCCGTTTTTTGTGACTTTTTGGATTTCTTTGCAGATTTTTCAGACGGGCCGCCACCCATTTGCATACCCGCATGTCCCCCCATTGCAACTGCTCCTCCTTCCGGGTTCATCATACTTCTTTTGCCTTGTAATTGCGCGGCAGCATCAATTTTAAAGAGACCATTGGTTACTATCTCCTCGCCTTGTTCCAGCCCCTCTTTTACAATGTAGTATTCTCCCGCATCTTCTCCTAATACAATTTCCCTGAATTCAAATGTCATTTCTTTATCAGGGACCCTCACATAAACAACCGCCCGCTTTCCTGTCCATAATATAGCGGATTTGGGAATAACCAGCGCATCTTCAACACCGGGCAGCATTGTTTTCAAAATACCGCTTGCAAACATGCCCGGCTTTAATAAATCCAGGAGATTATCTAATTCTGTCCTTACGTAAGCCACCCTTGTTTTGGGGTTGACAACCGGGTCAATAAATGTAACTGTGCCGGTAAAAATTTTGTTGGGCAATGATTGTATGGTAAAGTCTATCTTATCCCCCATCTTGACCCATGGAATATCGCTTTCATAAGCATCAAACATCACCCAGATATGGCTCAGGTCAATAACTTCAAATAGCGGGGTTCCTTCTTTAACATAATCTCCCACTGCAACATGTCTCATGGTAACCGTACCGGTTAAAGGAGACAGGACATCGAAATAAAACTCCGGTTCACCCATGCTGATAATCTTATCGATCTGGGCATCAGTAAGATCCCAAAGCTTTAATTTATTTCTTGCGGCCCGGTAGAACAGCGGGTTGGAGTCTTTATATTTAATGGCCTCAAAAAGTTCTTTCTGGGCGGTAACTAATTCGGGTGAGTAAATTTTAGCCAACATCTGCCCCTTAGATACCTTCTGGCCTGTAAAGTTTACATTTAGTTTTTCAATTCTTCCCGGAAAACGGGATGTTAGTTCTGATATATTCCGTTCATCAGGCCTTATCTTTCCAGGGAAATAGACTTCTTTGTAAGGCGCCTTTCTTTCTACAATAGTAGTTTCAACCTCGGCAATTTTCATCGCTGCTTTTGACATTTTAATTTCAGTAGAGGACATTTCCTCTTCATTGCCCTCCAGAGGAATAAGCGTCATTCCGCATATCGGGCATTTGCCCGGCTTATTCTGTTTGATTTGCGGATGCATTGAGCAGGTCCATACACTTGCTTTTTTGACGATAACAGCCTGCCTGTTTTCCTGTTTTACATTTTCCGTACCGGGCGATCTGTCAAAGATTAACCACCCCGAGAACAATCCTATCAAGATCAGGATAATGCCGAGCCTGATATCTCTTTTTGTTAAATTGAATTTTGGTTTCATAATCTTAATTCCTTTTTATCTGCCCATTAAATAATTGATATACGCCACTGCTGTATTCTGGTCAGCACGCGCCTTTTCTAATTCTAATTCATATTTTAATACTTTTTTGTCCATGCGGAGCACTTCTTCAAAATCCTTACCTGCAGAAGTGTAATCAGCAATCAATATGTCCAATGCCTGGTTTGCCAGATTGAGCAAGTGCGTGTATAATTTAACCCTCCTCTTACCGTCTAAATAATCCCTGTATGCCTTTTCAAAATAGGTTTCTAATTGATTGGAGGTGTTTTCCTTTTCAAACCGGACTGCCTCTTTTTGCAGAGACGCCTCCTTAATCATTGCATTGTATTTGTTACGGTATAATGGTATTTTAATACCCACCTGAGGCAGTATTATGGCATCTCTTCCATTATCGGACAATTCTATATTCGTTCGCTCGCTGATACTCACATAGCTCATCCCCAGCATAAAAGAAGGCATTCCTAATTTACGTGCCACATCTATCTGTTCATTCCAGGATAATGATTCATGCTCTAATTTCTGCAATATGTTGTTTTGTGCAATGATGGAATCATAAATCGCCTTTTTATCCATGTTCATATTATCGAGCCACAATGTATCAGGAAAAATCACTTCCTGTTCAAGTCTAGTATTAAGCAATTGTTCAAGTTGAGCCAATAATGGAAGCTCACTGTCTTTTAGATAAGCCAGTTGCTCCTTTAATTCTTCAATGTCCATTTCTACCCTTAAAACATCTACCATTCCGCCCTTTTTACCGGCTTCAAATTTGATTATTGCCAGAACCTTAAAGGATGACAGCAGGTCAAGCGTTTCATCCGTAATTCGAATTGCTTCATCTAAAACATACAGGTTGTAATAAGTGCTTTTTACATCAAAAAACAATTTATACTTTGCATCTTCAAATGCTTCAAAGCGGGCTTTAGCCCGTTCAGCGGCAACCCGTTCCTGTGCATCCAGTGTCCCGAACCAGGGAAACATTTGCGATGCAGAGAAGATTGCTTTCTGAGCTCCCAACCGTGTCTCTACCGGCATGGCAAAATATCCGAAAGCCAATTGCGGATCGGGCAATGTGCCCACCTGCGGCACCTTTTCCAGGGCAGCCATATACTGGCTGAACAATGATTTTAGCTTTGGATTATTTTCTGCTGCCTGCTTCAGATAACTGTCTAATACCTCCTGCCCGAAAACATTACTGGCAAAAAGCAACAGAACCGATATTAACACTATTGCATTAATCTTCATTTTGATTTTTTCATTTCTTAATTCGATATTCATCTTCTTCACCGCCTAGTAGAGTGATTCCTAAGTAACATTACCATATCTATTATTAGACAGGCGAGACGCCTGTCCTACTGATGTTGAAGCCCTACTGATCTAAATGCCTTGGTAGGACAGCCGTCTCGGCTGTCCTGAATATGCAATATTTAATTAGGAAACGCTCCACTAGTGCTTGCCTATTTTTCTTTCCTGCCACATACTATATAACACAGGAACCACAAACATGGTCATTACCTGGATAAGCATTCCTCCAAAAGAAGGAATTGCCATAGGCACCATAATATCCGCTCCTTTACCCGTTGATGTTAAAACCGGTATCAGGGCAATGACAGCACAGGATGCGGTCATCATGGCGGGTCTTACCCTTTTTATACCGGCATGCAGCACGGCTTCCCGTACCGCCTGAATGGTGTCCGGTTTTTCCTTATCAAATACCTGCATGATGTAAGTTCCCATAATCACCCCATCGTCAGTGGCTATGCCAAAGAGGGCGATAAATCCTACCCAAACAGCAACACTGAGGTTGATGGTATGCATTTGAAAGAGGTCGCGCATATTCACACCGGAAATCTCGAAATTCATAAACCAGCCCTGCCCGTAAAGCCAGATCATGATAAAACCGCCTGAAAAGGCAACAAAAATACCGGAAAATACCATAGAAGCGGTTTGAACATTGCCAAATTGAAAATAAAGGATAAGGAAGATAACCAGCAAACATATTGGCACTACAATGGCTAAGCGTTTGGTTGCCCTTATCTGGTTTTCGTAATTCCCTGTAAATTTATAGTTTACCCCAGGAGGGACAACAAATTCTCCTGATTCAATTTTAGCAGCAATAAAGCGCTGGGCCTCTTCCACAACATCCACTTCGGCATACCCCTCTTTTTTGTCAAATATTACATATCCATTAAGGAAGGTATCTTCACTTTTAATGACCTGCGGCCCTCTTCTGTAAGTAATTTCAGCCAATTCTTCCAATGGCACCTGTACCCCGGTAGGTGTTGGAATTAAGATATTTTTAACCTCGTATGGGGTATCCCTGAATTCACGGGCATAGCGTACCCTTACAGGAAACCGTTCTCTGCCTTCCACTGTTGTGGTTAGCTTAATGCCTCCGATAGCTACCTCAATATAATTCTGTATATCTTTCATAGTTAATCCGTAGCGTGCAATGGCTCTTCTGTCAACATCAAATTCTAAATACGGTTTTCCGACTATCCTGTCGGCAAATACAGAAGCCGGCTCAATGCTTGGAACCTGCTGGAGAATCTTTTCCAGATCAAGCCCTACCCTTTCAATGGTTTCCAGATCGGGTCCAAATACCTTAATGCCGACAGGCGCCCTCATTCCTGTAGATAGCATAATCAACCGTGTTTGAATAGGCTGTAGTTTAGGGGCAGAGGTCATTCCGGGAATTTTAGTAACTTTTATAATCTCTTTCCAGATGTCATCGGGCGATTTAATGTGTTCGCGCCATTGCCTGAAATATTCTCCCTGCTTATCAGATATTAAATCTTCATCTGATAATCTTCTGTAACCATTTTTTTTCGGGTTGTGCCTGCTTCCGTCTTTCAACAGATAATTTCCTTCATCATCCACCTTGAAACGCATCCTGTGGCCATCTTCGTCAACAATGTATTCCGGCAGATAGTTGATCGTATTTTCAAACATGGAAATAGGCGCAGGGTCCAGGGCAGACTTTACACGTCCCCATTTGCCCACAGTCATTTCCACTTCAGGGATAGAGCTCACACGCTGATCTACCTTACGAATTACATCAATATTTTCTTCTATCCCTGAATGGGACATTGTGGTTGGCATCAACAGGTAGGAACCCTCATCCAGTGACGGCATAAATTCTTTTCCTGCCCCTGGAAACAATTTATTCATTGTCTGCCAGCTGTTTGTCTGGCGAAGGTTTAAGCCGGTCTTTTTAAAACCATCATCAGCAAAGCCAAAGATGTTATCAAATCCCTGCCAGGCCATTATTCCAAACAGGATTACGGAGATGGGGATGGTGAAGAATTTCCATTTATTTTTCAGGCACCATTTCAGGATATAAGGGTAAAAATGAACAATGGTCATCAATATTCCTAAAACTACAGCCACAATTCCTGCCACAAACAAAAAGTTGACAAATGTGCTGTTCTGCGCTCCCAGCGGCATCCATGCAGTGGTTAAGAAATAAATGATGACAGCAAGGGTAATGGCAATATTGATAATATTGACGTATTTTCTTTTATTTTCCGGCCAGTAATTTTCCAGTAAATTATTCACACCAAAAGCGATCAATGCTATTGCAATTCCGCTTCTATAGGCAATGATAAACATCAACCCTGCTGCTATTAAGGAAGAATTCCATATTATCCTGATGCGTTTTTTGTCGAATCTTATGGAGAACAAGACGTGAGCAAGGGCAGGGATAACGATAATTCCTATTACTAAAGATGATAAAAGTGCAAATGTTTTGGTAAATGCCAATGGTCTAAACAGTTTTCCTTCTGCTGCCTGCATTGCAAATACCGGGAAAAAGCTGACAATGGTTGTTGACAGGGCGGTCATAATGGCTGTGGCGACTTCAATGGTTGCAGTGTAAATCACTTCGAGCAATGCCTTTCCCCGCACACCTTCGTTCTCTGGCATTTCCAGATGCCGGACAATATTTTCGGAAAACACTATTCCCACATCCACCATTACACCAATTGCAATTGCAATACCTGAAAGGGCTACAATGTTGGCATCCACACCGAATTGCCTCATAGCAATAAATGTCATCAAAACACCAATAGGCAGCAAGCTGGAAATCAGGATCGATGCCCTGAGATTCAACACCAGTACGATTACTACGATGATAGTGATAAGTATTTCATGCTCCAGGGCCTCTTCCAGTGTTCCTAATGTCTCTTTTATTAAACCTGTTCTGTCATAAAAAGGGACAACAGTAACCTTTGAAACAGTCCCGTCCGGCAATGTCTTGCTTGGCAGTCCCGGTGCTATTTTTTTGATTTGCTCTTTTACATTATCGATTACGGCTAAGGGATTAGCGCCATAGCGGGAAACCACCACTGCCCCGGTTGCCTCTGCGCCGCCTTTATCTAATCCTCCTCTTCGGGTTTCAGGACCGAAATTCACTCTTGCAATATCTTTTACGCGGATGGGTGTGTTGTCATTAACAGCAACTACCGCCTCTTCCAAATCCTGTAGATTCCTTATATACCCCAATCCTCTCACAATGTATTCTGCCCGGTTGAACTCCATTGTTCTTGCCCCGACATCCAGGTTGCTTTTTCTTACTGCCTGCATAATTTGAGCAACATTCACATGATGTGCTTTCATGGCATCCGGGTCAATATCTACCTGATATTCTTTCACAAAACCGCCAATAGCGGCTACTTCAGAAACTCCTTCGGCAGAGGTTAAGGCATAGCCCACATAAAAATCCTGGAGGGTTCTCAGTTCGTGAGGGTCCCAGCCGCCTGCGGGTTCACCTGTTTTGGGATTCCTTCCTTCCAATGTATACCAGAAAATTTGTCCCAGAGCGGTTGCATCCGGTCCCAATGCAGGTTGTATCCCGGCCGGCAGCATACCTGCGGGTAAAGAATTGAGCTTTTCCAGTATTCTCGTCCTGCTCCAGTAAAACTCTATGTCATCTTTAAAAATGATATATATGCTGGAGAGCCCAAAAATGGAACTGCTTCGAATGGTTTGCACTCCGGGCACGCCGAGCAAGGCAGTGGTCAGAGGATAGGTAATCTGGTCTTCAATATCTTGAGGAGACCTGCCCATCCATTCAGTAAAGACAATCTGCTGGTTTTCGCCAATGTCAGGAATGGCATCCACAGGCACAGGGTCTCTAGGAAACCATTCCATCTTCCAGTTGAATGGAGCAGTGGCAATACCCCAGGCAATAAATACCATCAGGATTAATGCGGTTACGAATTTGTTTTCTAAGAAAAATCTGATTAATTTATTTAGCATCTTAAGGTAATGACTCTTCTATGTCCATGTTAATATGTTCTATGGACATATATCATAAAACAAGGTTAAACGTCAATAAAAATACTGAGTCTTCTGTGTTTTCAGTTTCTTCTGTGGTTAAATATTAAACCACTGAAAACACAGAAGACTCAGAAGATATAGATTGATTGGACAAAAGGAAAAATCAAATGCGATAGTTGGAATAAAGATTAAAAAGAGGTGGAGAGGATGAAGAGAGAGAAGGAAATTTAAAAAAAGAAAGAAAATTTACCTTGTGAGATTGGCTCTCTATAGAGCCTGAGAATTCGTGAATAAAAGGAAGATGAACAATCTGCAGGGAATTCGTATCTTTAATGTCTTTAGAAATAGAATGGGTGGCACAGTCACAATCTCCGGACGATTTTGTTTCTGCTTTTTGGTGATCTCCCCCAGTGTCACAACAGGCATGACTCCCGGTATTGTCAGATGCGTATACTGCCCTGCCTTGAAGGCAGCAGCAGAAAGAAACGATCAGACTAAATACTAAGATTGAAATTATCCAGGTTGTTTTTCTCATATCAGTTCCTTATTCGAATTTATTTAAATTTTAATTATACCTGCACAAAAGATGATAGTCAAGAGATTTTTTTTGGTCATATGCCCATAGTGAGCCAGGGCGAAAAGGGTGTAGGCTTTCTTGTTTGTCCGTGCAGGTATTTTCAGGTGAAAAATTTTATCTGTTCCGGTCTTTTAAGGCCCTTTCCATTTCCCTTTCTGCTGTTTTGCGTTTAAGGGTCTCTCTCTTATCGTAGGTCTTTTTGCCCTTTGCCACGGCGAGTTCCAGTTTTGCGATACCCCTCATAGAGAAATACATTCGCAGGGGGATTAAGGTAAGTCCTCTTTCTTCTGTTTTTCCGTAAAGCTTCTTTATGTCTCTCTTATGGAGGAGCAGTTTTCGCCTTCTTAAGGGATCGTGATTAAGTATATTTCCGTGTGTATATGGACTTATATGACAATTGTAGAGGTATATCTCTCCATTCTCTATCCTTGCATAACTATCTTTTAGATTGCTCTTGCCCTGGCGGAGGGACTTGACCTCTGTACCCTTGAGCACAATCCCGGCCTCATAGGTCTCTTCTATATAATATTCATGCCTTGCCTTGCGGTTCTCACATATGATCTTTTTGTTATTGGACATCTAATCCCTTGCTTGTAATAATTCACCACGGAAAGACACGGAATATCACTGAAACTGATTAATCAGTTAATTCTGTGAATATCTGTGGTAAATTATTATCCTATATTATTTTGAAATCAGAGAAAAGTCTGTATCCTTCTTCTCGAGGCTGACATTTTCCACCTTTATTCTTACACTGTCACCTACCCTGAAGACCTTTCTTGTATGCTCGCCAATAAGAGAATGCTCCTTTTCCTGATATATATAATAGTCATCCTTCATACTCGTCACATGAACCAGGCCCTCTACAAATATCTCCTTTAACTCAACAAATATACCAAATGCAGTCACACCTGTGATAAATCCCTCATATCTCTCCCCTATCTTGTCCAGCATAAATTGCACCTTTTTAAGATCGACCATCTCCCGTTCTGCATCCCCGGCCCTTCTCTCTGCATAAGATGAATTCTGTGCTATCTCTGAGAGAGAGTCCAGCCTTGCTTTTGAATGGTTTAAACCGTTTGAGCTGGTCTCTCTAAGAAGACGATGCACTACCAGATCAGGATACCTTCTTATAGGGGATGTAAAGTGAGTATAATGATCAAAGGCAAGGCAGAAATGCCCTATATCCTCTATCGAATATTCTGCCTGTTTCATGGAACGAAGGAGGATATGATTGATAAGCTTCTCCTCTCCTTTCCCTTTGACCTGATTGAGGAGTCTCTGTAACGCCTTTGCCTGGATCCTCGATGCCCCCTTCAGTTGGTATCCAAAACTGGTGATGAACTCACCGAGTTCCTCCATTTTTTGTTGATCCGGTCTATTATGTATACGGTATATAGCGGGTATTTCTAACATACAGAAATGATTCGCAACCCTTTCATTTGCAGAAAGCATAAACTCTTCTATTATACGATGGGCGATATTTCTCTCTGATTTCACGATATCCTCTGTCCTGCCCTGAATGTCGAGTATGATATCTGATTCAGGGAGATCAAAATCTATGCTCCCCTGTCTTATCCTTCTCTTATTCAGCTTACGACACAGTTCCTCCATTAAATATAGATCATCTATTAGCTGACCATATCTTTGGATCAGCCCTTTATCACCATTAATGAGGATATTTGCCACATCAGTGTATGTCAGTCTCTCCTGACTCCTTATGACCGTATCCACGATCTCATACCCCAGGACATCTCCATTTTTATCAAAGTCTGTTATAAGGCTTATTGTCAGGCGGTCTTCTCCTGGTTTGAGACTGCATATCTCATTGGAGAGTTGCAGCGGGAGCATTGGTATTACATGGTTAGGGAAGTAGACACTCGTCCCCCTTTTGAATGCCTCTTTATCAAGATGTGTTCCAGGTTTTACGTAGTGACTCACATCTGCAATATGCACCCCTAATCTGAATCCCCCGCCATTTAATCTTTCTATTGATACTGCATCATCAAAATCCCTTGCCTTCTCCCCATCTATAGTAAATGTCCTGGTCCCCACCAGGTTCAGTCTTCCCTTTATATCCCTCTTGCTTACTGAGCCAGCACACTTATCCGCCTCCTTGATTACCATGGCAGGAAATCCGGAGGGTATCTCATATTTCCTGATTATCACCTCTACCTCTACCCCTGGATCAGTAGGGTAACCAAGAACCTCTATCACCTTCCCCTCCGGATTCCTGTTATGTATAGGATAGGTAGTGATCTCAGCTACTACCGCCTGTCCTTTCTTTGCCTTTTTGGTGTATTTGAGGGGGATATAAATCTCCTGAACTATCCTCTTGTTATCCGGTATGACATATCCAAAGCTCTTCCCCGGTTCATAGACGCCTACTATAGTCTTCTGTCCCCTCTCAAGTATTCTTACTATACTCCCCTCTCTTCTGCCCCCTTTGTCAACTCTCTCCACCCGGCAGACGATCCTATCCCCATGCATGGCCTCGCTTAGGTTCTTAGGGCTTACAAATATATCTGATTCATTTTCGGCCTCTGGTATTACGAATCCATATCCATTGGGGTGTGCCTGGAGCTTTCCTATAACCAGGTTCATCTTTTCAGGAATACCATATCTGTTTCCCTTGATCTTTATGATGTGACCGGCCTGTGTCATCTCTTTGATGAGCCTTCTAAAGCGAGATCTATCCTGAGAAGCTATACCGAACCTCTTTATCAACTCCTTTGTGGTCATGGGACGGTGTATTGATTCCCTCATCACTTTTAATACATTAGCAGACTTTATCTTCATAATAATTCACCTTATCAATCCTTGTAATATCTTGAGATTCATTATATC
This sequence comes from Nitrospirota bacterium, assembly GCA_003229375.1. Classification (GTDB taxonomy): domain Bacteria; phylum Nitrospinota; class Nitrospinia; order SZUA-224; family SZUA-224; genus SZUA-224. The sequence goes on along the minus strand of QIDP01000202.1, from coordinate 1,499 downwards.
CTCTTTCATCTCTTTCCCTTTTGGTGTCTCTAAGATCATGGGGATATCTTTAAATCGCTTGTCGTTTAAGAGGAGTCTAAAGGCATCTATTCCAAGCATCCCCTTTCCTATATGTTCGTGACGATCTATCCTGCTGCCTAACCCCTTCTTCGAGTCATTGATATGAAATACCTTTAGTCTTTCCAGACCGATCACCCTGTCAAACTCCTCAAAGGTCTTGTTGTATGAACTCTTATCCCTTATATCATAACCCGCGGCAAATGTATGACATGTATCATAACATACACCCATAGACTCCTTTTTATGCACCAGGTCAATGATTCCGGCCAGTTGTTCAAAACTGTAGCCGAGATTTGTCCCCTGACCCGCAGTAGTCTCCAAAAGGAGCTTTAAACTGAAGCCCCCGGCCCTTTTATAGACCCGGTTTATAGAATCAGCAATCCTTTTAACCCCCTCTTCTTCACCTGAACCTAAATGTCCACCTGGGTGGAATATAAGGTAGGGGATCCCTAATTGCTCTGCCCTCTCCATCTCGATGAAGAATGCCTCGATCGATTTTTCATGAGGTTCATGGACAGGCGATGCCAGATTAATCAGGTAACTATCATGTACCACTACCGGTCTTATCCCGGTCTCCCTCTGGTGCTCCTGATAGTCTGCTATATCCTTTTCTGTGAGTGGTTTTACCTTCCACTGAGTGGCATTCTTTGTAAATATCTGTATCGTCTGACAGCCAATACTCTTTCCACGCTCCAGTGACATAAATATTCCACCTGATATAGACATGTGTGCACCGAGCAGCATAATATTATTTCCTATAAAACTCAAAATCTATGATAATTATTCTAACACGGCAGTATCAAATATCAAAATTAAAGAGGTATGTTATGATTTGGAAGGAAAAAATCCCATCATATTCCAAATCGCCGATTCCGGTTTACAACATTTTGAACGGAAGGTGATATAATAGTTTTTGTATATCCTGACGACAGGAGAAGGGTCTATATTGAGTTAATAGAAAATATGCAAATAGGCTATCAGTTTATAAGGAATTTCTTTATCTGTCACGGATTCGATTCCCTTCCATGTCTAAATACTTCTTCAAAAAGATGTTCCTTTAGTAATTCCTTAAGTTCTATGTTTTCTTCAATCTTTTTATAAAAGTTAAAATCACTTTCGTACATATCAGCCAGGTTCGTATTAAATAAACGTTTAAAGAGCAGTTTCAGGTTTGATTTAGTATTGGTTTTTAGGCTTTCCTGAAAGTCTTTATTACTATTTATAGTATTGGCTATTCTACTGATTTTAACCTTGTCTTCCTCGGTGAAATGAGTGTTACTGATTTCATTAACGTGTGCGATGATAGCAGATAACCTGTCAAGTTCAGTAACAGGAGGAGTCTTTTCATCCAGCAATTCTCGGTGAATTTTTATTGAGCGTCATACCTTGCATTTATGGAGATTTGAAATTTCTTTTTCGCACAATTTGACAACCCATTT
>QIDP01000010.1 GCA_003229375.1 Nitrospirota bacterium | reverse complement strand
TCATGCAAGTATCCTAAACGCTTCGACAGGCCGAATTGATAATGCAATTCCCTTATTTGTATGATCTCGCATATTTCTTCCTCACTATTCACCTAAATACCTATAGACTATACACCTGAGTAGTTACTCTGTTATTTAGTCATCAGTTATCAGTTAATTTATGGCGGAGGGAGTAGGATTCGAACCCACGGACCTTTCGGTCAACGGTTTTCAAGACCGCCGCCTTCAACCACTCGGCCATCCCTCCTAATATTATCTTATAATGATATGGACAAATAATCACATCCACTACAAAAAAAACAGTTTTAAATCCTAAATCCTAAACAGCTAAAGTAATGAGGTTGTTTTGAACATTTGGATTTTGAGTTTAGATATTGTTTAGTATTCAGCGCTTAGAATTTAGAATTTTTGTCTCAACGCAATGCCCTCAAAATCCAAAATTACTCTCTACCTGTTATTAGTTATTTTATCTACTCCATCTACATACGGCCTCAGGACCTCAGGGATTGTAACACTCCCATCCTCCTCCTGGTAATTCTCTAACAGAGCTACCATTAGTCGCCCTGCCGCAAGACCCGAGCCGTTCAGGGTGTGCAGATATTCTGGTTTTGATTTTGGCGCCTTTTTGTATCTTATCCTGGCCCTTCTCGCCTGGAAAGCCTCAAAATTGCTACAAGAAGATATCTCTCTATAGGTCTTCTGGCTTGGCAGCCATACCTCTATATCATATGTCTTCGCAGCACAAAAACCAATATCTCCTGTGCAAAGATTGACTACCCTGTAATGGAGATTTAACCTCTTTAATACCTCCTCTGCATCCTTTAGAAGCGACGCTAGTTCCTCATAGGAGGAATCTGGTTCAACAAGTTTTACCAGTTCTACCTTATCGAACTGGTGCTGTCTGATAAGTCCGGTAGTATCCTTACCATGAGAGCCTGCCTCCCTTCTGAAACATGGGGTATAAGCCGCATAATATATTGGAAGATCTTCTATTGGTATGATTTCATCTTTATGAATATTTGTCAAAGGAACCTCTCCTGTCGGGATAAGATAGTAGGATTCTTCACCTTTGAGTTTAAATAGGTCATCCTCAAATTTCGGTAGCTGTCCTGTGCCTACCATGCTGTCACGATTGACAATAAAAGGGGGAAACACCTCTCTATACCCATGCTCTCTGGTATGGAGATCAAGCATGAAGTTTATTAATCCCCTTTCAAGTCGCGCGCCAAACCCATTATACAGGACAAACTTTGTCCCTGTTATCTTTGTCCCTCTTCTGAAGTCCAGGATATTAAGTCTTTCCCCTATATCTTCATGGGACCGGGGCTCAAATCCAAAACAAGGCAGTATCCCCCACCTCCTCACCTCAACATTATCTACCTCATCGGTACCTGTCGGGACAGAGGAATGCGGGATATTAGGGATAATAAGGAGTTCCCTTGATATCTCCTCCTCACACCCTTTTATCTTGAGGTCCAGTTCCTTTATCCTGGTAGAGACCTCCTTCATCCTTTCTCTCTCGCTCTCTGTATCCTCACCCCTCTTTTTCTGTTCTCCGATCCTCTTTGATACGAGGTTCCTTTCACATTTTAATCTCTCTACCTCACCAAGGAGATCCCTGCGTTCCTTCTCTTTTCCAAGTATGTCCCCGAGGTCTATATCCTGACCCCGTGTCCCGATCCTCTTCATCACCTCATCGGGACTCTCCCTGAGCATCTTAATATCAAGCACCAGTCTGTTCCCCAAAGCCTTATGCTACCATCTCAACTTATAACAGTCAATCCTCAATTAGCGGTAACGTCCGTTGATGGTTGTCAGTTGCAAAATTAGTAACGGTTCACGGTTATCGGTTTACAGTTTACTGTTTTTTCAATTTGCTTTCATCAACTGTGAACCGTGAACTGTTACTAAAATTACTACTTACAACAGACCACTGACAACCATAAATTACCAGCGTTTGTCCTTTATCCTTTTCTTTAATCTATCTATCTTCATATCAAGGAGCTCCTTGTTTGCATAGTCTTCTCTGATCTCCTCATAAATAGTGAGCGACTCTCTGAGCCTCTCTTCTTCCTCCAGACACGTAGCTATTCCAAACTTTGCATCAATAGTGTATCTGTTTTGAGGATACTCTTCAAGAAAGGCTTTATAAGCGGCTATTGCATCGTTACATCTACCCAATATATAAAGGGCATTTGCCTTCTGGTAATGGCTATCCGGTATTAATTCGCTATCAGGGTATTCTTCTTTCAGTATATCAAGCTCTGTAATGGCCTGTTCAAAATCTCCCTTCTTAAGATAACACCGGGCAATACGATACTGATCTTTATCTGCCATATCAACCCTATCATAATCATTTATCAGCCTATGGTACTCAATAATGGCCTGCTCATAATCGTTCAGGGTGTTATCATAGATCTCAGCTATGTATCTCTGGGCATTATAGCTATTCTTTCCCTTTTTTCCTTGCCTGCTCACCTCATAGAAATATTTTATCCCTTTACGGCCATCACCCAGGTTTAAATAGTAAATCTCACCTAAGCGATACAGCGAATCATTGACTAACTGGCTTTCCGGAAAACCTTCTATCAATTGGAGGAACATCTTTACTGCCTCGATATATCTCCCTTTGCCCCACAGATCCTCTGCCTCTGTGTACAGCCTCTCCGGTGATTCCTTATAACATCCTGCCTGATAAAGAGATACGGATAACAAGGCGAAGACAATAGAGACCCTTGCCGTTAAGATAAGACGATATAGTTTTTCAGATAATAAATTATTCCTTGATGTCATCCTCTGTCTTTTCCTCTTTTTCTCTAAGCATTGCAACACCTACTACCTTATTTCCTTCCTTTACCCCGATCAGCTTGACACCCTGAGTATTTCTCCCTATTACCGAGATATCCTTTACCCTTAATCTTATTATGTTTCCATCCGAGGCGATGATCATCAATTCATCATCATCATAGGTCTGTTTTATCCCTACTACTTCACCATTCCTCTCTGTATCTTTGATGTTTATTGTCCCCATCCCACCCCGACTCTGCAACCTGTATTGTGAGGCATCTGTCCTCTTGCCATAGCCGTTTTCAGTAACTGTCAGGATGGTTGAATCAATATCTGTTATCTCTGCACCTACAACTTCATCCCCCTGTCTCAGGGTTATCCCCTTGACCCCTCTTCCTGTTCTTCCTATCGGTCTTATCTCTTTTTCCTCAAAGTGAATCGCCTTCCCATTCCTGGTTCCCAGGAGTATCCTCTTATTCCCATCGGTCAGTTTTACATCTATCAATGCATCACCTTCATCGATTGTCAGGGCAATTATCCCGCCGACACGGACATTGCTGTATGCCATTAATGACGTCTTTTTTACTATCCCCTTTCGGGTAGCCATAATCAGAAATTTCTCCTCTTCAAATTTCCTGACAGGTATCATGGCGGTTACCTTCTCTTCCTTCTGGAGCTGAAGGATATTGACGATCGCCTTTCCCTTGGCTGCCCTGCTTGCCTGTGGCACTTTATAGACCTTTAGCCAGTGAAGTTTCCCTGTATTTGTGAAAAAGAGGATATAACTATGTGTCGAGGCAACGAATAGCTCTGTTACAAAATCATTTTCTTTAACCCCCATAGCCTTGATGCCCCTTCCTCCTCTGCCCTGGGCACGATAGAGAGTGATCGGATTTCTTTTGATATATCCTGTATGAGAGACTGTTACTGCCATATCCTCTTCTGCTATCATGTCCTCTACCTTTATATCGGTAGTTGAATCTATTATCTCTGTCTTCCTCTCATCTCCGTATTTCTCCTGTATCTCTCTTAGCTCATCCTTTATTATCCTGAGCTTCTCTTCATCGCTGCTCAGAATAACCTCTAACTCCTTGATACTCTCCTTCAGCCTCTTAAGCTCATCCAATATCTTCTGTCTCTCCAGTCCTGTTAATCTCTGGAGCCTCATCTCGAGAATTGCCTTGGCCTGTATCTTGTCAAGACTGAACTCTTTGATCAGACCTGCTGATGCCTTTTCAGTTGTCTTTGACTCTTTGATTAACCGGATTATCCTGTCGATATTGTTCAGGGCTATCTCCAGGCCTTCTAAAATATGTCTCCTCTCTTTTGCCTTCCTTAGCTCATACTCTGTCCTCCGGGTGACTATTACACGTCGATATTGGATGAAATTCATAAGAATACTCTTAAGATCCAGTATCCTCGGTTGATTATTTACAATGGCGAGCATAATAACACCATAGGTCTCCTGAAGCTGCGTCTGTTTATACAACTGGTTAAGGATAACCTGGTGGATCTCTCCCTTCTTTAGTCCTATAAAAATCCTTATCCCCTCCCTGTTGGATTCATCCCTTATCTCGGAGATTCCCTCTATCTTTTTCTCTCTTACCAGGCCCGCTATCTTCTCTAACAACCTCGATTTGTTTACCTGGTAAGGAATCTCGGTTATGATTATGTTCTCCCTGTCTCTCCTTTCATCTCGTTCAATAACAGCCCTGGCTCTTACCTGGATCAATCCGCGTCCGCTTTTATAGGCAGAGATTATACCGTCTCTCCCGTGGATGAACCCTGCTGTTGGAAAGTCCGGTCCATGGATCGATTCCATAAGCTCCTCTATGGTTATATAAGGATTATCTATCATCTTTATAATCCCTTCTATAACCTCGTTCAGGTTGTGAGGGGGGATATTGGTAGACATACCAACAGCTATACCGGAAGAGCCGTTCACCAGCAGGTTTGGGAACCTTGCAGGAAGGAGAAATGGCTCATTGAGGGATTCGTCATAATTAGGACCAAAATCAACGGTCTCCTTTTCTATGTCTGCCAGCATCTCCTGTGACAGCTTTGCCATCCTGATCTCTGTATATCTCATCGCTGCCGGGGGATCGCCGTCAATAGAGCCGAAGTTACCCTGACCATCTATCAGTGGATAGCGCAGAGAGAAATCCTGAGCCATCCTCACAATGGTATCATAGACTGCTGCATCACCATGAGGGTGGTATTTTCCTATTACATCACCTACTATTCTTGCTGATTTTTTATAGGATTTGTTCCAGTCATTATTCAAATCATGCATCGCGTAAAGTACCCTTCGATGTACGGGTTTTAACCCATCTCTCACATCCGGCAGTGCCCTGCCTATGATTACACTCATGGCATAATCTATGTAGGCACTCTTTAATTCATCTTCTATGTTTACATGATCTATCTTCTCTCTTTGGTTTATCATTAATCTCTGTCCTTCAAATACACGGCTAAGGCCCGCGACCTCTGTTCGGTTCTAAAAAATCCGCAAAGACTGAAAAAGATAAAGAGCTTTATATTTTGAGTTATTATTATCTTTTCTTTGCGGTAAAAAACATTGATGAAATCAGGGCTTATTTGGGGGTAACTTTTGAGTCAGACACTATATATCTAGGTTCCTTACCTCTAAGGCATGGGTTTGGATAAATTCGCGTCTCGGTTCGACATGATCTCCCATTAATGTAGTAAATATCTCATCTGCCTCGACCGCATCCTCTATCTTGACCTGGATTAATATCCTTTTTTCCGGATCCATAGTTGTCTCCCATAGTTGATCCGGATTCATCTCACCCAATCCTTTATATCTCTGTATACTTAACCCCTGTCTGCCTGCAGAGAGTATATATTTGACCATATCTTCCTTGCTCTCTACCTTAATCTTATTGTTAGTCCCTTCAAAGATAAAATAAGGCGGCATAGCAATCTCACCTATCTCCTGACTGATAGAATAGAGCTTCTGATACCTTGCTGAAGAGATAAAATCCCGGCCAAGTTTACCACCTGCCCCGTTATCCTTTATTTCCCACTTCAGGGCATAACTTTCATGCTCCTCATCCGGTACCACTTCCACCCTGAGTTTATCCTCATAAAGTTCATTTATGACATTTAACAATTCCTCCTTTTCTAAAAAGAACTCTCTTTTGTTCACCTTTTTATTCAAGAGGATAGTAATAAGTTCTCCTGGTTGTCCCTTCCTCTCTACTTTTTCAAAAAGGTGCTTATATTCTATAAATCTCTTGAGCAAGGAGATTAGTTTTTTTCCCTCATGTCTTTTCCCTGTTTTACCTATCTCTACAATCTTTTTCTCCACCCCCATCTCCATCAAGAGATCATTCATTTCCTTTTCATCCCTTAGATATCTCTCTATCTTGCCCTTCTTTATCTTGAAGAGAGGAGGTTGAGCTATATAGAGATACCCCTTTTCTATTATCTCCTGCATCTGTCTATAGAAGAAAGTCAAAAGTAATGTCCTTATATGGGCACCGTCAACATCTGCATCGGTCATTATGATGATCTTGTGGTATCTTATTTTATCTATATTGAAATCCTCCCTGCCTATCCCTGCCCCAAGTGCTGTTATCAATACCTTGATCTCTTCGCTCTTCAGCATCTTATCATAACGTGCCTTCTCTACATTGAGTATCTTGCCCCTTAAGGGTAAAATTGCCTGATTTTTTCTATCCCTCCCCTGTTTTGCAGAACCCCCTGCTGAATCACCCTCCACCACAAATAGTTCGGATACAGATGGATCTTTTTCAGAACAGTCTGCCAGTTTTCCCGGTAGGGAATCAAATTCAAGTACCCCTTTTCTCCTTACCAGTTCCCTTGCCCTTTTTGCTGCATTCCTTGCCTGGGCCGAGCTGATACCCTTCTGGGCTATACCCTTAGCAATTGATGGATTCTCTTCAAAAAATTCTGATAGCTTTTCGTTTACGGCCTGCTCTACAATCCCTTTTACTTCACTATTCCCCATCTTTGTCTTTGTCTGTCCCTCAAACTGCGGGCTCGGGTGTTTTATACTTAATACCGCTGTTAAACCCTCTCTTACATCATCCCCTGTTATGCTTATACTGTTATCCTTTAAAAGCTCTCTTGATATTATATAGCTATTTATTGTCCTTGTGAGCGAGGCTCTAAAGCCGCTTAGATGTGTACCTCCTTCAGATGTATTTATATTATTTACAAAGGAGAACATATCCTCTTTATATCCATCATTATACTGTATTGCCAATTCCAGCGAGATATCACCTATAGTCTTTTCAATATAGATAGGCTTTTTATGAAGAGCTGTCTTTTTCTCATTGAGGTGTTTTATGAATGATATTATACCACCGGAGTAGTAAAATTCATGACTCTTATCACTTCTCTCATCATTAATATTTATCCTTAATCCCTTATTTAAAAAGGCTAACTCCCTCAACCTTTTGGATAAAACATCAAAGCTATATACTATATCATCAAATATCTCCTTATCAGGCAGAAAGATGATTTTTGTTCCTCTCTTTTTTGTGTTTCCTATCCTTTTTAGCGGACCATCCGGTTCACCCCTTGTATAACTCTGACTGTAAATAATCTCATCTCTCTTTATCTCTATTTCGAGTTTCTCTGATAGGGCATTAACAACTGAGACCCCAACCCCATGAAGTCCTCCTGATGTCTTATAACTTATATTATCAAACTTTCCACCTGCATGAAGGGTAGTCATAACTACCTCTAATGCAGGTTTATTCTTTTCCTTGTGTATATCTACCGGTATACCACGTCCGTTATCAGTAACAGAGATACTGTTGTTGATATTTATTATTACGGATATATTGTCACAATGTCCTCCCATTGCCTCATCTACGCTGTTATCAACTACCTCGTAAACAAGGTGATGCAAACCAGCACTCCCTGTATCCCCTATATACATAGCAGGCCTCTTTCTTACTGCCTCAAGACCTTCCAGTACCTTTATTTTAGTTGCATCATACTTTTCCATAATTTTTTCCTGATAAACCTATTTTACTATTTAAAATATATTTAAAAAAGATAGTATTATTAAATACTGTTCATTTGTTGAAAAGAGTTATATCTAAACAAAAAATAAGAGAAATTTCGTGTTAAAAAATATGTTTATTAGTTAACGGTTTTTCCACAAATGATATATCCACACAGATTTTAACATCTAATCTACATTATATTAACATATTTATCCTCTACTTACTTAAGCTCCTCGGTAATCTTTTTAACAGCAACTGATATCTCATTATTTTCTGTGATTAAAGATTTGACCTTCTTTACGGAATGAAGAACAGTGGTGTGATCCTTTCCACCAAATCTATCACCTATTATAGAGAGGGATGCCTTTGTCATATTTCTACATAGATACATGCCTATCTGTCTTGGAATAGCAAATTTTCTATCCCTTTTCTTTGATTTTAAATCTGATATCTTTATATTAAAGAAACTAACAACAGCCTTTTGTATATTATCTATATTAATAGACTTCTCTTTATCATGAAATATATCCTTAAGTATCTCCTCTGCTAAGATAGTATCTATTTCTCTTCCTGTAATAGATGAAAAGGCGCTTATTCTTAATAGGGAACCCTCAAGCTCTCTTATATTGGACTTAATCCTGCTTGCTATAAAAAGAGCAACACCCGGTAATAATTCGATATTATTCTCCTCGGCCTTTTGTTTAAGAATAGCAACCCTTGTCTCAAGTTCCGGGACATGTATATCTGCTATCAGACCACACTCAAATCTTGATCTGAGCCTCTCTTCAAGACCCGGTATATCTTTAGGAAACTTATCACTCGATATTACTATCTGTCTATACGACTGGTATAGTGTATTAAAGGTATGGAAAAATTCCTCCTGTGATCTATCCTTGCCAGCTATAAATTGAATATCATCTATAAGAAGGACATCCATGTTTCTATATTTATTTCTAAAGTTATGCATCTTCCCATGCTGAATTGAGCTAATTAGATCAACAACAAAAGTTTCTGATGACAGATAACACAACTTTATTCCTGGTTTCTTGCTATATATAAAATGGCCTATTGCGTGCATAAGGTGAGTTTTACCCAAACCCACACCGCCATAGATAAATAGCGGATTGTATGTCTCAGCAGGTCGTTCAGCCACAGCTAAAGAGGCAGCATGTGCAAACTGATTGCATGAGCCGACTACAAAATTCTTGAATGTATACTTAGAATTTAATCCATAAAAAGAAAGTTTATTCCTTTCTTCTTTTACGGGGATTATTTTATCCTCTTTTTCTATTGATTTACTTGGTTGAATGTTGAAATGAACACCCAATCTTTTATTATATACCTTGTTAATTGTATCCTCTATCAGCTTAGAGTAGCGATCATTTAACCAATCTCTATGAAAGCTATTAGGTACTGTAATAGTAATAACATCATCATTAATAGAAAAAAGGGAGATAGGATGAAACCATTGTTCATATATCTGAGAATCTACCTTTTTCTTTATCTCTTGCAGACATGTATCCCACATATCAATATCTCCATCTTCTTCAAACATAATAATACTTATTATCGTGTTTATATTCTTTTATTCTTTGTTCTGTATAAAAAAAGATAAAAGTCCTTCCTTGTAACCACATATAAAAATCTGCCTAAAAAGAGATAAAGTATATAAATTTTAGGTGGTTAGCAAGGATTAAACAAGAAAATTACACACAGATTTATTCACATATGTTAATAAGTTTGTAAGGCAAATAAAAACAAAAAGTTACCCTTCAATATCGGCCGAAAAAGAACATTAAAAAACATATTATTTTTATATTTAAAACCACCTAAACCATAAGTCTTCATGCTTTTTACTCTATCAAAACTATCAGTAAAAATCAATGCTTTTTTTATAAAAAAATCAATACTGGAATGCTGGAATATAGAAATTCCGGGATGTTTCAAAAAGCTATTCCTTTCTCTTTCCTTCAATAACTATAGTAATTTCCCCCTTCCACTCCCTCTCTTTCACATCCTTTACAAGAGACTCACAATTCCCCCTCAATATCTCTTCATACATCTTGGTCATCTCTCTTGCAATGACAATCCTTCTTTCCCCCAGGATTGAACTCATTTCACCCAGGGTATGGGCCAGTCTGTGAGGCGACTCGTATAGGATAATAGTTCTCTTCTCGTCAGCTATCTCTGCCAGTTTCCTTTTCTTTATCCCCTTTTTTCTAGGGAGGAAACCCTCAAATACAAACCTGTCTGTTGGTAGACCGGAGATGGTAAGAGCAGCTATAATAGCAGTAGCTCCGGGAATTGGAACTATATTTATCCCTTCTTCTAATGATAGCTGTATCAAATGATAAGCAGGATCAGATATCCCGGGGGTACCGGCATCTGATACCAGGGCAATATTATCTCCTTCCTTCAACTCCTTTATTAATTCTTTCCCCTTCCTCTTTTTGTTATAGTCATGGTAACCGGTCATAGTGGTTGAGATATTATAGTGTGTAAGGAGTTTTCTGGTTCTTCTATTATCCTCTGCTGCTATAAGGTCAACCTCTTTTAATATCCTGAGGGCCCTGAGGGTAATGTCCTCCAGGTTTCCTATGGGGGTACTGACAATATAAAGGGTTCCCATAGGTAATGTTCGTTGATAGTTGTCAGTTGTCCGTTGCATAAAATGTATCCGTTCACAGTTATCAGTTTACAGTTTACAGTTTTTTCAACGAATCATGTAGAACTTGTAGCATTTTTGATTCTGTTTTCATTAACCGTGAACCGTGAACGGTTATCATAAAATATATGATATCCGTGGTTTGTTGTTAGTAGTCAGTTGTATTTCCAGACAACAGACAACCATCGCTTACATCATTTTCTATACCTTTTTACTGTCCTTTTCAGCCCCTCATGGAAGTTGACCTCAGGATTATAACCCAGAAGTTTTTTATTCTTTAAAACGTATTAGTTTATCTCCTATACTGCCTTTTCCTCTTTTTTCTCATTCCTGACCATTGGTATAACCTTTTTATCCTTCCTTATCATCTCGCAGTTTCCTTCAAAGACAGCACCATCTTCTATAAAGAGGATGGGTGTTTTTATGTTTCCAACCAGCTCCCCATTAGAGCAAAGCTCAATCTTCTTGGTTGCATTTATGTTTCCACTTATCTTTCCCCTTATAATAATCGTTCCCACAGAGATATCCGCATCAAGGACAGCATTTTCACCGACTATCAAGGTATCTTTTGTAATTACCTCCCCCCCAAATGTACCGTCTATTCTTACGGTCTTTTCAAAACTCAACACCCCTTTGAATTCTGTATCTTCTCCTAAAAAAGCCTTTATCTCTCTATCGTTAGCAGTATCATTCCCTGATTTTAACATCCTATCCCCTCCCTCCAATTAAGCCAACAATCCTTTCAAGATCTTCATCTGAATAAAAGGAGATCTCTATTCTTCCCCCCTTCATTCCTTTCTTTATTCTTACTTTTGTGCCTATATGTCTCTGTAGTTCTTTCTCTCCCTTGAGTAAAAAGATATCCATAGGCTTATCTTTTTTGTCCTGACCCTTCTTTTTTCTATTCCTGATAAATGCCTCGACCTCCCTAACAGACATCTCCTTTTTCAGGATCATGTCCCGCAGCTCTTTCTGTTCCTTGGGAGAGTCTATTCCAAGAATCGCCCTGGCATGTCCCATAGATAGAAGATTGTTATTTATATCCTCTCTGACAATACGGGGTAATTTGAGTATGCGGAGATAGTTTGATATAGATGATCTGTCCTTACCCACCCTTTTAGAGACCTCTTCCTGTGTAAGATGGAATTCTTCGATAAGCTGCTTATAGACCAGGGCTTCTTCTATTGGATTCAGATCCTCCCTGTGTATATTCTCTGTTAATGCCAGCTCGATTGCCTCTGAATCAGAGACATCACGTATCAGAGCCGGGATCTTATCCAGACCGGCCTTCTGTACAGCCCGCCATCTCCTCTCCCCGGCGATCAGTTCATAATAACCATTCCCTTTTCGCTGGACGATTATAGGTTGAATAATCCCCTTTTCTTTAATAGAACACGCCAGTTCCCCGATCTTTTTTTCATCAAAGACCTTCCTTGGCTGATATTTGTTAGGATGTACCTTTTCAACCGGGATATAGGTAAGATTGTTATCACTTATTTCCCCTGAATCAGGAATAAGTGCTCCCAACCCGCGACCCAGGACCTTTCTCTGCATTTGCTATCACTTCCCTTGCGAGCTCAAGATAGGCATCAGCCCCCTTAGATTTTATATCATAGAAGACTATCGGCTTGCCATAACCAGGGGCCTCGCTTAGACGAACGTTTCGAGGTATTATTGTTTTAAAAAGATAGTTGCTGAAGTACCTCTTTACCTCCTCAAATATCTGATTTGATATCAGGGTCCTCCCATCGTGCATGGTTAGGAGTATACCCTCTGTTGTCAAACACGGGTTAAGAGAGCTTTTTACCAATTTTATAGTCCGGAGTAAATGGCTAAGCCCCTCCAATGCATAGTATTCACACTGGAGAGGTATCAAGACAGAATCGGCTGCTGTGAGAGAGTTGATGGTAAGGAGACCAAGAGAAGGAGGTGTATCAATGATGATAAATTTATATTCATCCTTTATCTGTTCCAGCGCTATCTTTAGCCTTGTCTCTCGTTCCTCCATCCCTACCAGCTCTATCTCTGCACCTATGAGGTCCATAGTTGCCGGTATAACACAAAGGTACTCCATCTCTGTTTTGTGGATGGCATTTTTAATATCCGTTTCTCCTATAAGGATATTATATATACTTATTCCGATTTCTTTTCTGTCAATGCCTATTCCGCTCGATGTGTTTCCTTGCGGGTCGAAATCTATCAGCAGCACCTTCTTCTCTGCCATTGCTAAACAGGCCGAGAGATTTATCGCTGTTGTTGTCTTCCCGACCCCACCTTTTTGATTAACAACACTTATGACCTTCCCCATATCTTTCTCTCTCTCTCTCAAACCAATCCAGCCCCTGTCAAATTATATTAAAGAAGCCCCACAGAAAGCAAGCTTTTTTTGAGATTGCCAGCCATTCTCGGTGAATGCACAAAAAGCAGACACAGTAGAGATTTTTCAAGGTATCTACAAAATATTAACATTACGGGAGGGCAATTTCA
>QIDP01000037.1 GCA_003229375.1 Nitrospirota bacterium | reverse complement strand
CCCAAACAACCTATCCGTTCTCAGAAACCAAATCCACTTCCTGATCGAAAGGCTCTGGATGAGTAGTATTCGACATTCCCGGCCTTACCCATAACAAAGTAATGCCCTGACCAGCTAAGAAAGTTCGGCATATCGTAAAACAGTCAAGACCAATTTACGATGCATCGTAAATTGGTCTTGACTGTAGGTTTTTTCTATGTAATGATAGCATCATTATGGAAAGATCCTATTCTTCAGTTCTCGCTGAACATCTTGAGAAATACCGGCAGATGATATTTGTGGCTGGCCCAAGGCAGGTTGGCAAAACAACCCTGTGTACAGATTTAACACTGGAGTATAAATATTTCAATTGGGATAATCAGGATCACCGTGCGTTAATTATTGATGGCCCGGGCAGGATTGGAGAGGAAATTGGTCTAAATCAATTACAGGAAGAACCACGGGTCGTTATTTTTGATGAGATTCACAAGTATTCAAAATGGAAGGATTTCCTCAAAGGCTTCTTTGATGTTTATAGTGCAAGATCAAAAATAATCGTCACCGGAAGCTCCAGGTTGGATATTTTTAAAAGAGGTGGAGATAGTTTGATGGGACGTTATTTTCTTTATCACCTTCATCCTTTATCGGTCAGGGAAATTATAGGTCCCGAATTTTCAGGGAATGAAATACAACCACCGTTACCAATAGATCCACAAGCCTTTGATTCATTGTACACATTTGGCGGCTTTCCCGAACCATTTCTGAAGGCTAACCTACGATTTTCAAACCGATGGAAGAGGTTACGCCAGCAGCAGTTATTTACTGAAGAGATCAGGGATCTTACACGGGTACAGGAAATACATCAAATTGAGCTTTTGGCCGAAATGTTGAGAAATCAAACAGGTCAGTTAACCAATTACACAAACCTTGCTAATAAAGTAAGGGTTTCAGTGGATACTATACGCCGCTGGATAAGGATCCTGGAATCGTTATATTATTGCTTTACTATACAACCATGGTCCGGCAATGTATCAAGGTCTTTGCTTAAGCAGCCCAAAATATATCTCTGGGATTGGACTCTCATTGATGATTCGGGTGCAAAATCAGAAAATTTTGCTGCATCCCATTTACTGAAAGCCGTCCACTGGTGGACTGATAATGGTTTTGGTGAGTACGGCCTATATTTCCTGCGGGATAAGGACAAACGGGAAGTAGACTTTCTGGTCACCCGAAACCAAAAACCCTGGTTTCTGGTTGAAGTAAAAACCGAACAAAAAAAGTCCATCAGCAAAGATCTGTTTCATTTTCAAAAGCAAATTAGTGCGCCTCATGCTTTTCAGGCCGTTTTTTCAATGGACTATGTTGAGGCAAATTGTTTCTCAACAACAGTGCCCACTATTGTCCCTCTAAAAACATTATTATCCCAACTGGTATAAAAGGGCAAATCTACCACTTTAAAACAAACTATTCATCTAATCTGGAAATATGATATATTAGGTAGTGTCCATCCATTAATAAGGTTTTTGCTAAAAAGCCAAAGCATAACTATTTGATTTTAAAGGATAATATTTTTCATATTTTCAAAAAAAGTCCATTTATGGATGGACACCGGGTAAATAAAAAACGTAACTACTCAGGTCTCTCCCTTTGCTAAAGAGGGGGAATAAATATAGGCGAGTAATTACAAAAGAGGAATTAATTCTATTTACACAGAACTCGGCCCCAAACAACCTATCCGTTCTCAGAAACCAAATCCACTTCCTGATCGAAAGGCTCTGGATGAGTAGTATTCGACATTCCCGGCCTTACCCAGGCAGAGCGAGATGAGGTCTATTAGTCGGTATGTGAATTGATAAAGAATAGACTGAAGAAGGCAAGGAGTGTGTAAATATTGCAATATTAAATTTATTAACCTTTGGGGTTAAAAAAACTTGACAAAAAATATAAAGTATGATTATCTTATTTAAGACATCCAAGCTTAAAAAAGAGTGCAGCAATAAGGTTCTTATGGTGAAAAGATTTGGCCCCAAGAGAGCTAAGCTTTTAAAAAGGCGATTAGCTGAACTTGCTGCTGCCAATCTACTTGAGGACTTAAGCAAACTGCCACAGGCTCGATGTCATGAATTAAAAGGTAATCGAAAAGGTTATTTATCAGTGGATTTGGATCATCCGTATCGTCTCATTTTTGAACCAGCAGACAATCCTATTCCCAAAAAAACTGATGGAGGACTCGATTGGTCAAAAGTTACTGAAATAAGGATTATTGGTGTGGAGAATACACATGAGTAAAAACAACAAAAACCAATTTAAGCCTGATTATGCTGTCCCGCCCGGGGAAACGCTTCTTGAGACAATAGAAGCAATCGGCATGTCACAGGCAGAGCTTGCTGAACGCACCGGCAGGCCAAAGAAAACGATAAATGAGATTATTAAAGGTAAAGTTGCAATTACGTCAGAAACAGCTTTGCAATTAGAACGTGTTCTGGGCATCTCTGCAAGTTTTTGGAATAATCTGGAGAGGAACTATCAAGAAACTGTTGCGCGTCTTAACGAACAAAATAAATTACAGAAACAGGTGGATTGGCTTAAAAAAATTCCGGTGGCTATACTTGTCAAAAAAGGATGGATTAAAAAATATACAGATAAAGTTCAACAGCTTCGGGAAGTCTTGAATTTTTTTGGCGTTGCTTCGCCTGAACGTTGGGAGGAAAGATGGCTTGGGACTCGAGTGGCATATCGCAAGTCTCCAGCATTTCAAAGCGACCCTTATACTACCGCCTCCTGGCTCCGAATAGGCGAATTAATTGCCCAAAAGATTGATTGTGATGCCTATGATCCATCTAAATTTAAGAATGCCCTTTTCAAAATCCGTGAGCTTACTGTGCAGCCTCCGGATGTTTTTCAGTCTGAAATCATTCGTCTATGTGCTAAAACAGGCGTAGCTATTACTTTTGTGCCTGAGCTTCCCAGGATAAGGGCAAGTGGTGCAACATGGTGGATGAGTCCTCATAAGGCCGTTATTCAACTGAACCTTCGTTATAAAAGAGATGATCAATTCTGGTTCAGCATCTTCCACGAAGCAGGCCATATTCTTTTGCATGGCAAAAAGGATGTTTTTATTGAAGACGACTGTAAAAATTCTAAAGAGGATGAGGCCAATAGGTTTGCCTCTGAAATATTGATACCTAAAACACAATTACGTAAGTTTATAGAATTTTCAGATTTTAATAAAACAGCAATCAAAAGCTTTGCTTCAGAAATAGGAATTGCCCCGGGGATTGTCGTTGGCAGGCTTCAGTATCTCGGCAAATTGCAATATAATAGCCACTGTAATGATCTCAAGCGTCGATTTGAATGGAAAAATGTGGCAACTTAACTTTATTCACAGCAAACTCGTTATTAGTACTCAAGTCCTAATCCATGAGCAAAAGTCCAACATTCTCATAGACTGAAAAGCTCTGGACGATGTGATTTTAGACGACATCCTCGCCCTGACATCTCTGGGATGATGGGATGAGATTTACTGAGAGGTATGTGTGAATTGGTGAAAAATAGGTTTAAGAAGGCAAGGAGTGTGTAAGTAGTGATAAAGACTTTTATTAGCCATACTTCCTCTGATCATCAATTTGTTGAATGGCTTAAGATTAAGCTCGAAAGAGAGAATTTAGGATTAGATATTTTTATTGATGATGACTCTATCTCTGTTGGGGATGATCCGCAAAGAATGATAAACGAGGTTAAAAGGGCAATTATTTTTATACCGGTATTATCGAATGAATCGGCAAAAAACGAGTTTGTCCAAAATGAGATTAAAACAGGGATTGAGAATGAAACAACACATATTTTTCCTGTCAAATTAAAATGCAATGATGAAAATATTCCGAAAGAAATAAAGATGAATTTTACAGCATTCGATAAAGTTGAAGGGAAAATATTCTCATGGATAAAATACAGAGCGTGCCTTGTGGACTTGTTATGCTGTGACTCTTGCCAACCGATGGATGGGAACACCACAGACAACCCACAATGGTCTTACCGCCCTATTTTTAATTTTAGATACTTAATGCTTTCTTGTCAAGAGGCTAAATGAAAATCAAGTAAAGGTATGTCATGATCCCCAAGAAAATCATTGACAATGGTGATTTAAAACTATCCACCTTCCTTAACATGGTTCTGGAGGAAACCCCAAACACCGGTTTTGACATAGCTACCGCTTTCTTTAACATACAGGCTTATGCCCTGATAAAGGACAATATCCAGGGGGTTAAAGGGTTCCGGCTTTTACTTGGCAGGGCCTCACTTAGCAGGCTCTGCAGTGAACTATTATACTGTTATCTCCCTCTTTATCTTGAGTATCTTCATTGCGAGTTTTATAGGGGCCTCCCCTATGACCCTGATCATCCCCTCTTTCCCCATACCTCCTTTATCATATATTATGTCAGGGACAGAACCGAATTCCTTAATTGCCTTATTGACCCCCCATTCCAGGGTATGACCCTCCTTTGTCCTGACCTCCTCCGGTTCATCCATACGATCGAAGTGCGCAATACCCATACCCAATCTACTACAGGCATCAATGATCTCATCTGAATACCTGATATTCATCACAGCCCTCTTTGCGGGATCGTGCCTCATTACCTCAATCACAATACTCCCTATATGTTTCGAGGCACCAAAATCCGGTCTGGCGAGGGTACGGATATTCTTGCCAAACCTGATAATACGACCCGGAATACCAATAACATCATCGATACTGCATGCGGATGAGAGTCCCACCCCAAAATTTGATTGTACTTCTGGTATGAGGGGGCCTATCTCCCCCTTCTCAAGGAGCTTTATAGCCTCCTCTGCATCCTTCATCAACAGATATCTTTCCCTGTCTCTGGATAGAGTAAACAGGTGATCCGGTATGTTCACTCCCTTTCCTATAGACAGGGAGTGTTGGATCGTTATGGTGATAAAATCCTTTGCGCTTCTTACAGCATCCTTCAACCCCATCCCCCTGGCAAGTCCTGCGGTGATAGCCGCTGCAAAGGTACATCCTGTCCCATGAATATCCCCTGTCTTGATCCTCTCTGATTCATAGGATGTGTATCCCTCCCCATCATAGAGGATATCCACTGCATCTCCTTTTAGATGCCCACCCTTTATAAGTATATTATTCACTCCCATCACACTGATTTTCTCTATTGCCTTTTTCATATCCCCTGTATCCCTGATCTTTATCCCGGACAGGTCCTCTGCCTCCGGTATATTAGGGGTAATAAGATAGGATAATGGAAATAATCTCTTGATCAGTGTCTCCTTTGCCCCGGGCTGGAGTAAGGGGTTGCCACCCTTGGCATACATCACGGGATCTACCACAAGGTGTTGGATCCTGTATGCTGCTATACATTCAGAGATCTTCTCGATGATCCCTGAATTGGAGAGCATCCCTGTCTTGACCGCATCTATATCAATATCCCCTGCGACTGAGTCTATTTGGAGTTTCACAAAGTCAGGAGGGAGGTCATGTATGCCCTGAACCCCGAGCGTATTCTGGGCAGTGAGGGAGGTGACAACTGACAGGCCATAGACACCGAATGCAGCAAATGTCTTTAGGTCGGCCTGTATCCCTGCCCCACCACAAGGATCAGACCCGGCTATAGTAAGAGCTTTTTTCATAATTCTCCTGTCCAAGACAAAAAGACGTAAACCGTTAAACAGCCATATATAGTCTTCATAGTTATTCTATTATCTTATTCAAGGGATACTCTACTATTCCTGATGCGCCGGCCTCTTTCAGTCTGGGGATAAGGTCTCTTGCCAGCTTTTCATTGATAATGGTATTGATATCTACCCAGTCCTTATCACTCAGCTCTGAAATTGTTGGTTTCTTTAAGGCCGGGAGGATCTTCAGTATCTTCTCCAGATCCACCTTCTTTGCATTCATCATAAGCCCAACCTGACCAACAGCAGCTATTGCCCCTTTAAGGAGCATCACCACCCTTTCAGCCTTTTTCCTCTTCCATGGATCTTTATATGCCTCTTTATTCATGAAAAATCTGGTAGTCGATTCAAGAATGGTATCAACTATACGAAGATTATTTGCCCTGAGGGAGCTTCCTGTCTCTGTTATCTCCACTATCGCATCGGCAAGTTTCGGGGGCTTGACCTCGGTTGCCCCCCAGGAGAATTCCACAGTTGCCTTTACCCCTGATCTCTTCAGGTAGTCCTTTGTCAGATTGACTGCCTCTGTGGCAATCCTTTTCCCCTCCAGATCTGTTACACCTTTGATCTGTGAATCGTTCGGGACTGCCAGTACCCACCTCACAGGTCCGGCACTCTGTTTTGAATAGGGAAGCTCGGCGATCTCTTTAACCCTTGCCCTGTTCTCCAGTATCCAGTCCTTTCCGGTAATACCTGCATCCAGGACACCATCCTCTACATACCTTGCCATCTCCTGGGCCCTGATGAGCATACACTCTATCTCATTATCATCTATGGAAGGGAAGTATGACCTACTCCTGAAACTCAGACTGTAACCTGCCTTTTCAAACAGCCTTGTTGTTGCCTCCTGGAGGCTCCCCTTGGGGATTCCAAGTTTTAGCACCTTATTATTTTCTTTCATTCTTTCTCCTTGTAGACCTCTTCCGGATCGAATATCTTCTCTCCGACAACCTTGAGATCACCATTTAATTTCCTGTAAAAACAGCTCCTGTAACCTGTATGACAGGCAGCCTGACCCACCTGCTCTACCTTCAGTAAGATAGTATCGTCATCGCAATCTACAAATATCTCCCGGACAATCTGTATGTTTCCACTCTTTTCTCCCTTTAGCCACAGTTTCTCCCTTGTTCGGCTATAATACCATGCCTTACCGCTCTCAAGGGTCTTTTTCCATGCCTCCTCATTCATGAATGCCATCATCAGGACATCACCCTTTTCATGGTCCTGGACAATGACAGGGATCAGACCATTCATCTTTTTAAAGTTTAATTTCAACATCTCTTCCTCCAATATAATGTAACTACTCAGGTTGTTTAGACTGTAGTCTGTTAGGACTGCGCAAAGAACGAATCAAGGCTCCCAACACCTTTTCAGACTCTACAAGTTTCGTCTTTAGGGAAATTCTTTGGTTCGTGATAGGTAAGAATTGCAACTTCATCGGCCAGTACAAACGCTCTGAGCTTTGTATGATCTCGCATATTTCTTCCTCACTATTCAGCTAAATACCTATAGACTATCCACCTGAGTAGTTACAATTATAGAATATAGAGAGGACTAAAGTCAATTCAAGAAAAGGGTTTTTAATTTGTTTGAGTCATAGTATAATCATTTTTCACTAGCCCCCTTCCAAAGGAGACCGAAAGAGGAATATGTCAGATAAAGTTATATCAGGAGAAAAAGATATTATTATTGATGGTGAGAACCTGACAATCGAACAGGTTGTATCTGTTGCCAGGGGTGGTGCAAAGATAAAGCTCTCCAGTGATGCAAAACAAAGGGTTTCAAAGGGTCGTGAGGTCGTACGCAGGGCAATAGATCAGAAGAGGGTGGTATACGGTATAACCACCGGCTTTGGTGCATTCAGCGATATCTTTATCCCGGAGAAAAAGGCAAGGCTCCTCCAAAAAAATATACTGATGAGCCACGCCACAGGTGTTGGCAACCCCTTGGCAGAGGAAATTGTCAGGGCTATAATGCTCATCAGGATAAATACCCTTGCAAAGGGTCACTCAGGGATAAGACTGGAAACAATAGAGACTCTTGTGAAGATGCTGAACCGGGGGATACACCCTGTGATTCCTGAAAAGGGCTCTGTTGGCGCAAGCGGAGATCTGGCGCCATTAGCTCATCTATCTCTGGTCATAATTGGAAAGGGTAGTGCGATTTACAAAGGGGTAAAGATGACCGGGAGGGGGGCGATGTCGGGAGGGAAGGTTGATCCCCTGGAACTTGAGGAGGGAGAGGGGCTTGCCCTGATAAATGGCACTCAGGTGATGACAGGGATTGGGGCCCTTACAGTATACGATTCTGTCAATCTGTTAAAGACAGCGGATATTGCCGCTGCTATGAGCCTTGAGGTATTGATGGGTTCTAATATCGAACTCGATCAGAAGATCCAGAGGGTCAGACCTCACAGAGGGCAGGCAATCAGTGCAGGGAATCTCAGAAAGATAACCCGTAACAGCGGGATAATATCATCTCATAAGGATTGCTCAAGGGTACAGGATGCCTATACCATAAGGTGCACGCCACAGGTACACGGGGCATCAGGAGATGCCCTCAATTACGTAAAAGGTATCATAGAGATCGAGATGAATTCAGCTACTGATAACCCCCTCATATTCCCGGAATATGACCAAATCCTATCAGGGGGGAACTTTCATGGGCAGCCTGTAGCCCTTGCTATGGACTTCCTTGCCATAGCCCTTTCAGAGATAGCCAATATCTCGGAGAGGAGGACCGAAAGATTGGTCAACCCGCAGTTGAGCGGGCTGCCTGCATTTCTGGTCAAGGAAGGCGGTCTTAACTCAGGATTCATGATTGCCCAATATACTGCCGCTGCACTCGTCTCTGAGAACAAGATACTCTCTCATCCTGCCAGTGTCGATTCCATACCCACCTCTGCCAATAAAGAGGATCATGTGAGTATGGGGACCATATCCGCAAGAAAATGCAGGGAGGTGTTGTTCAATACCGAAAATGTCCTTTCTATCGAACTCCTCTGTGCTGCCCAGGCACTCGATCTACTCACAAATCTTAAGCCCGGGAAAGGGACAATGGAGGCATACAGGGCTATCAGAAGACATATCCCTTATCTTAAGAAGGACAGGATTATACATAAGGATATAGAGACAATGTATGAACTGATCCATAGTCAGGCGATATTATCCTCTGTTGAAAAGAGGGGGATGAGATTAAAATAAAAAATGAAGTATTCTGATCAAAGGCAATGACAGGAGTGACACTATTGTCACTATACGGTCGATATGTCCTCAAAGTGAGATAGCTTTTTAAAAAATTTAAACCTCTCCTCAATCTCCCTGCCTTTGAGACTCTTTAGTCTATTCAAGCTAAAGTCTTCCACATTAAAGGATGCCATTGTACTTCCAAATATGACCCCTTGACGTTTTGTCTCTTCTGTAACATTGTCGATATTGGCTATATAGCCCATAAATCCCCCGGCAAAGCTATCTCCAGCGCCTGTAGGATCATATACATACTCCAGTGGATAGGCAGGTGCAGAGAATATAGACGAGTCTGTAAACATAAGGGATCCGTATTCTCCTCTCTTGATGATAAGGGTTTCAGGACCGAGTGATAATATCTTCTTTGCTGCTGTTACTATGTTTGCTTCCCCTCCCAGTTCCCTGGCCTCTGAGTCATTTATAATCAAGATATTTACCATGCTGAGAGTCTCTTTTAATGCCTCTGCTTTTCCTTCAATCCAGAAATTCATAGTGTCACAGGCCACTAGCTTGGGGTTTTTGACCTGGGAAAGGACCTCCATCTGAAGTTCAGGATCTATATTTGCCAGGAATACATATTCGCAATCCCTGTATCTCTCCGGGATATCAGGGAGAAAATCAGCAAAGACATTCAACTCTGTATCAAGGGTATGTGCCTCATTCAAATCATAGCCGTATCTTCCCCTCCATCTGAAGGTCTTTCCCCTGCTCCTCTCTATCCCTTCTACATCTATGGAGCGGCTCTTCAGTAATTCTATATTCTCATCCGGAAAGTCTTCCCCGACAACTGCCACCATACAGACATCAGTAAAATAGCTTGCCGATACAGAAAAATAGGTGGCTGATCCACCCAATACCTCTTCTACCTCTCCAAATGGTGTCTTGACAGAATCGAACGCAACAGATCCAACAACTAATAGACTCATTTTCAGAAATACTCCATGCTAGTCTTTTTAAACTCTTTAGTGCTGAACAGCAGTTTGTATCTCTTTATACCTGTTGCCCTTGATATCCTCTCTGCAATCTCATGACATCCATCTTCGTTCTCACTATGTATCATTGTAAAGAGGTTATATGGCCAGTCATCAAAGGATGGGCGTTCATAACAATGACTGACCTCTGAAAAGGATGCCATGATCTCGCCGACCCTCTGTACATCCCCGGCAGGGACATCCCATACCCCCATACCATTTGCCTTAAACCCTGCCTCTCTGTGCAGAAGTATAGCGCCAAACTTCCGCATATACCCTTTATCTAAGTATGACCCGGTCCTCTTCAATACCTCTTCCTCGGAGATACCGATACGCCCTGCAATCACCGCAAATGGTCTTTTTTCCAGAGAGATATCCCCCTGCAGTTCCCTTATAATCCTTTTATCTATCTCTTCTATCATTTTTTCCTCTGAAAATACCCCTCACCCTAACCTCTCCCCAAAGGGGAGAGGGGATTATATGGTGCATTCACCCTCAAGGAGTTAGACGTAGACTCTATGCCGAAAGATTTAATCCCTTTCTTTATAAACCAACAATCGACATTCGAAAATCGAAAATCAATTAATCTCCATCATCCCTGAAATTGAAATCAACATTTACCTTAAAAAACCTTGTGGTAGGGAGATTTCGTATCTCGCTGATCCTGCTTTTTGACGATATCTCCTCTATGATTTCCTTGATCCTTTCCCCTGATGGGGCAATAAGGGTAAACCAGATATTATAATCGTTATCTCTGAGATAATTATGGGTTACCTCTTTATACCCATTTATCAAGAGGACTACCTCATCTACCCTTTCCTCCGGGACCTTCATGGCTACCAGGGTACTATCAAACCCAAGCCTTCTGGAATCAAAACTCGCCCCGATCCTACGAATTATCCCATCCTTTTTTAACCTTATAACCCTCTTAAGTGCCTCCTCCTCTTCGATGCCTAACTCATTACCAATTGCAAGGAAGGGCCTTTCTTCAACCGGAAACCCGGTCTGAATCCTGTTCAATATCTTTTTATCAAGAGAATCTAAATTATTTTCGATTTTCGATTGGTTCATTGTTTTCCTTTGCTTTTGTTGCCTTCACCTTATTTAATTTCCCTTAAAATTTTTGCCGCCTCCATTGCAAAATATGTAAGGATCATATCAGCGCCTGCCCTCTTTATACTTATCAGAGCCTCTATCATTGCCTTTTCTTCGTCTATCCACCCCTTTTCTGAAGCTGCCTTTATCATTGAAAACTCTCCGCTGACATTAAATGCAGCTATGGGTACGTCAAACTCCTCCTTTACACGATATATTATATCGAGATAGGGAAGAGCGGGCTTCACCATAATTATGTCTGCCCCCTCTTCTATATCAAGCTCTATCTCCCTTATTGCCTCGTCACTGTTAGGCGGGTCCATCTGGTAAGACTTCCGATCCCCGAATTTTGGGGTAGAGTCTGCTGCCTCCCTGAATGGGCCGTAAAAGGCAGAGGCATACTTTGCTGCATAGGACATAATAGGTATGCCGGTATAACCATTTTTATCAAGTGTCTCCCTGATAGCTCCAACTCTTCCATCCATCATATCAGATGGCGCCACTATATCTGCACCTGCCTCGACATGCGTCAACGCCATCTTAGAGAGGAGTTTAAGAGTAGGGTCGTTTACTATCTCATTACCCTCGACAAGACCACAGTGGCCATGCGAGGTATACTCATCTATACAGACATCTGTTATAACCAGAATATCAGGCGCCTCTTTCTTTATTACCCGTACAGCCTCCTGTACAACCCCTTCCGGGTTGTATGCCTCGGACCCAACCTCATCCTTTTTCTCCGGTATACCAAAGAGGATGATGCCAGGTATTCCGAGGGATTCTGCCTCCTTTACCTCTTTCACCACCATGTCAACAGAATATCGGTAGTTCCCCGGCATAGAGGATATCTCTTCCTTAACCCCCTTACCGAATGTAACAAAAAGGGGATATATAAGATCATCTATCGAGATCATGGTCTCCCTCACCAGTCTCCTGATGTTCTCATTTTTTCTCAATCTGCGAGGACGATTAATCGGAAATGCCATATCTATAATAGTGAATAGTCGTTAGTGAATAGTATTTAGTCTTCAAAACATTATTATGTAGATTTAACACCTAAATACTAACGACTAAATACTGAATACTATGTTAATGAACCGTGTGTGTAGAACCTATAACTGTAGACTTTTTTATATCTATCTTTATCTCACCATGAACACTCTCATAATTCTTGATATTGTCCACCATCGCTGTAACAAATTGCTTTGCGTGGACAGGATTTACGAAGATACGTGAAAGCACCTTTGCTGCATTCTTTCCCGGAAGCACGATGGCAAAATCCAGGAGAAATTCATTCTTTGTATGCGATATATTGACTATATTGGAATAGACACCATTCTCAATGGTCCTGTCGACCTCAAACATAAATTGAGGTGGTGTTTTTTTCTCCTTCTTTTCATCCATGATGTTATCTCCCTATAGATTTTCAGATAATAAATTACACAAGGCTATAAGGAAAAATCCTGGTAGGGACAGGTTTTACGCCTGTCCTTACTGAGTGGTACGTCGTCGAGGATTTCGACTGATAACGCAGTGTAATTTGTTATCTGAAAATCTATATAAAATATTCATTAATAGCCTCTGCTAACGCCTCCATGGTATAATCCTTTGGGACGATGACAGATTTCAACCCAAGGTCATCAGCCGTCTTTGCAGTAACAGGGCCAATGCTCGCTATAACCACCCCGTTAATAAGTTTAGGGATATCCTTCTTATCAAACATCCCCACAAAATTGTTCACTGTTGAGGAGGAGGTAAATGTAATGACATCTATCTCTCCATCTTTCATGAGTCTCCTGATTACATTAGTCTTTTCTGAAGGACTCACTGTTCTGTATACTTCCACCACCTCTAATTCCACTCCCATTTCCTTTAACTCATCAGGTAAGACATTTCTGGCATCAGCGGCCCTGGGGAGGAGCGCTCTCTTACCCTTGATACCCATCTCCTTTAATCCCTCCACAACCGCCTCAGCCCTATACTCGGGAGGAACAAAATCTATACCTATCCCCAACCTCTCTATCTCTGCAGCGGTTTTAGGACCAATAGTGCATATCCTGACCCCTTTGAGATCCCTTACATCCTTACCCTTTACACGGAGTCTCTCCAGAAAACTCCTTACACCATTTACACTTGTAAATATGATCCAGTCATAGCCTGCCAGTCCCTCAATTGCGCTATCAAGCCCATCCCAGCTCTCCGGCGGTATGGTCTCTATGGTAGGAAACTGTATGGGGATAGCACCATAACCCTCCAGAAGCGTGGAGAAATCACTTGCTTGAGCACGTGCCCTGGTCACAATTATCTTCTTACCCAGGAGAGGTCTATTCTCAAACCAGTTCAGTTTCTCCCTCAACATTACCACATCACCAATGATTATGATTGCAGGTGGTGCTACCTTTCTCTCCTTTGCCAGATCAATTATGTTGCTAAGTCTTCCTACCACTGTCTCCTGATTGTTTGTCGTACCCCACCTTACAATCGCCACAGGAGTCTCTGGCGGTCTTCCATTGTTTATAAGATTCTCTACTATATTATGGAGATTCTTGATCCCCATCAGGAATACGAGGGTACCCGCACCTGTAGATATCTTATCCCAGGCTATGTTAGACCTCCTCTTGGCAGGGTCTTCATGACCTGTGATAAATGCAACCGTTGAGGTAAAATCCCGGTGGGTAAGCGGGATACCTGCATAGGCAGGAACAGATATGGCGGCTGTCACTCCGGGTATTATTTCAAAGGGGATACCATGATCGGCAAGTATCTCGGCCTCTTCACCCCCACGACCAAAGATAAAGGGGTCACCACCTTTTAATCTTGCAACCACCTTACCTTCTTTGGCCTTATCTGCAATCAGATCGTTGATCTTGTCTTGTGGCAGTGTATGCTCCCCCCCCTTTTTCCCGACATATATGACTAAAGCATCCTCCCTTGCATATTTCAGGAGCTTTTCACTCACGAGATAATCATATACAATAACATCTGCCTTCTCAATACACTCCTTACCTCTAATGGTAAGGAGATCCGGATCGCCAGGACCTCCCCCTATCAGAATAACCTTCCCTCTTTTACCCAATCGATTCTCCTTAAATTATCTTAAGATAAAATCTATTATACATCATTTTGTATCGATTTTTCCAGATCTATTTTATTTTTAACCTAAATTGAGCGATTCTTTCATGTCGGGCGAGACGCCCGACCTATTTGACAGGCGAGACGCCTCTCCTACTGTTGTGTGAAGTATCAACCCTTTCCAGTAGGACAGGCGTCTCGCCTGTCCTCACTCATTGGGTGAACCATAAATATTGTAGGGCTCGTTCCCCGAACGAGCCCATGGGCTGATGAGGGCATCAGCCCCTACATTTTGATCAAGAATCGCTCAATTTAGGTTTAACTCAAAAATAATAGGTGATGGCCAAACGAAAAAAATCGTCTTTACGCAGGAAATTAAGGAGAGCATCCTTTTCAGCGTTGACGAATATGTAGGATTCAAGCTCTCCCTTCCAGTTATCGCCCAACCTGCGGCTTGCTTCCATCAGGAAAATACCGGAACCATTATCGAAATCCTGTACCAGGCCGAAGAGCGCCTCTGACCCGGCCACGTCGTTTAACGCTATACGCAGTCCTATCATGTAGTCGTCGTTGTAAAAGGTATTCAGTTCGGACTTTCGGCTGTCATAAAGGTATTCTGCTATCAGGCCGATGTCGGCGCCTCTCAAATACGCGATGGAGAATGTGTACTCGAGGCCCGCATCCATGGCGAAAAAATCTCCGTCGTCCTGTCCGCTCCTGTATATTCCCTCAAATTTCCACAGCCATGCGCCGGTTACGCACTGCAGATCTATTCCGGTCTGATTGATAATCTCGTAATAAGGAACTATGACCGGATTAGAATCTTTGTCGAACTGTAAAAGATACGCTGGTTCCCTTGTGGTGCCGTTAAAATGTGAAACGCCGATGTCCCAGTTACCTGCTGTGTTGCTGTAACGTACGGCATAGTCCACGCGGCGCTCCTTTTCACCGCTTTCGTATACAGCTCCAGTATCTATCGGCGGATCGAAACGCAGACGTCCCTTGCTGCCCTGAAAAGTCCTTTCGCGAAAGTATGGCAGCACGAAAAAATCCCATGTTCCGTAGCCGGTTAAGAGCGTGAGGTTCACCATCGGCTGTCCCAGCTTTTCCTCGCCATCCAGGGACTCCACCCAGTCTGTCTGGTTTATAATGTCAACCAGATGTATGGCCTCCGTCACCCCCCAAAAGACCTTTCCTATGCCGGCGCTGAGTTCATAGCTTTCACGCGGCCATAAAAATATGGCCTCTCTTATGTCGAAGTGGGTACGCTCTTCATCTGCATTGTCGTATCGGTAAAAAGGCACAAGCGTGAAGGAGAGGCTGTTTTTCCACTCGTGATAGAGTTCTGTCCGGACAGATAGAGAACCGCTGTCTTTCACCTGTTCATCATACATCGGCTCGTTCAGGAAATATTTCCCTTCCACTTCAGCATGACCGGTAAGTTCCAGGGCGGCCGAACCTTTAACGGCAAATACAACCACCAACACACACAACAGAGCCATTTTAGTGCCTGCATTCATTTTCATATCCAATTTCTTTTCGTTAATAAACTTCCCTCTTTCAAACTTCCCTCTTTCATATTTAACCCAAAAAATTAGTAGAGTTCTATTATCGGGAAGGCTCTGTTATCATCTGACCCGCTTCAGGCTGTTCCTGTCAAAATCCCGGTCAGTAAAGCTATTACGAAACTTGTAGTTTTTAAAGACCAACCGGGTACTTTTGCCGGTTTGATGATTAACCATATACATTTCATCTGCACGCCAGTACTTCCCTATGTACTGTTTGTAGTTTTTATAGGTAAGGGTTTTTAAAAGTTCGTCCTTGCGGTCATAATAGTCGATTTTCTGTATCAGGTACCCTTGCTTGTCATACCAGACCATCTGCCGCGTATAGCCTGATTTAGGGTCACCGGGATAGCGTTCCACGACAAAAGTATCCCGGCCATCAAGCACCTCATCCCTGAGATAAAGATAGCTGTATTTCTTAACTTCCTGCGAAACGAAATCCTCATAAGCAAACTCGCTGCCCATGAACGGACCGGACTTGCTGTTGCTGGATATCCGCTTTACCCGTTTAAGAGCGGGCAAATACAGCCATTGATCATCAGGCCCTGCTATGTGCGTAAAGCTAAGAAAAACGGTGCCTTTCACGTCGCGGGGGCGATCGAATATAATCAGCAGCCTGTCCCCGTCGTCCTGTTTTTCAAGTACCCGGTTCCGAATTTTCCGGATGCTTTCCTCGCCGTGCCGATTTTTGAGTATCATAGTTAATTCAACCATGGAATCGCCAAAACCGGCATCTCTTTGATCAGCTTCAATAGCTATATCCAATCCTTTCTGTTCTGCTGATATCAATGGCTTATTCTTGTTTTCGCCTTCTCCATGCGTATCGGCGCAGGTAGACAACGGCAATAGATTGCCGGGCATCAATATCAATACAAAACCGACTATGAATAAGCTTATATTGCCGGATCTAAAGCAACATTTCCCTGATAGTTTAAATATATTTTTCATTTCAGTATGACTTACTCTGATTTTTCCTGTCAAGCCTCATCAGAAGTGACGGCAGCAGGAGAAAATCCCCGAGCAAAGCTAATGCAATAGTGATAGCTGTAAGCCTTGCCATATTTCCGGTCATACCAAAAGTTGATAAGGATAGTATGCCGAAACCAACAATCAAAATAACGGATGTGACGAACAAAGCCATTCCAACAGTTGAGAAGGCATAGCGGACAGCGGATGCAGTATCCAATCCATTCTCACGGTGTGCCCGTAGATACTTACTCAGGAAGTGAATGGTGTCATCTACTACTATGCCCAGCGTCATGCCCATGACCATAGATATCCCTATATCAATTCTTCCGGACAAAAGCTTCCACACGCCAAACGCCATTGCAATAGGAAGGAGATTGGGAATTAAACTAAGAAATCCAATCTTAAAACTACGTAATGCAAAAATCAGCAGTCCGGAGATCAATATCAGTGCGAGGAAGCTTCCAATTAACATGCTTTTAACATTAATTCCGGAGATATAGGCAAACATCACCGAAGGACCGGAGCCATAGGAAAACATGGATTCCTTCGCGTTCTCCCTAAGCCACTGCTGGCCATGTTCAGTTGATGCCCTGATATCTTTGGCACTCATGTCCTCAAGGGTTACCGTGAAGCGGGTAGCAGACTTATCGACATTGATTTGATTGTTTAGATCCAATCCATAAGGCAACGACATTTCATAGAGCAGAAGGTATTGAGCAGCCAGTTCACGATGATCCGGAATCCGGTAGAACCCGGAATCGTCACCGTGCAAGTTCATGTTCAGGCGCTTCATAATGTCTGTAAAGGTATTGACATGCTTGACACCGGGTTGCTGTCGATACCAGTTAGCAAACTCTTCGAGCTTTGCAAGGTAAACCGGATTGCTAATACCTCCGCTTTCGCCGCTGCCTAAAGAATACTCGATTTGATAGATGCCGGTCATATTATCCACCGCAAAGTCCGTATCTGCACGAAACCGGATGCTCCTGTCAAAATTTTCCAAAAATCTGTCATCCAGTTCATTACCTGGAATAAAAGCAAGCAGCAAGAGGGCAGCAGCCGTAGAAATCCAAAGCAAAGGACGATGCCGGTTGACGACAAAATTGGACAAATATTCAACAATAGCAGGGACTGCCTTGACCTGCTTTTTAGGGCGTACCGGTAAAATCGCCATCAACGCCGGTAGAAAGAATACCGAGTACCCGAACGCTGCTGTTACCCCGGCAGCCGTGATATTGCCCAGATGGTGGAAGGGAGGCACATTGCTGAAGTTCATGCTCAGGAAACCGATAACAGTGGAGAGACTCGTAAGAAAGATCGGCTGCATGTTAATGCGTAGACTTTCTACAATTGCATCCCTTTTGCTTTTGCCATTACCCATTTCCCGTAGCATTATCACGAGAAAGTGAATGCTGTCGGCAATAGCAAGCGCCATGATGATGGTCGGCGATTGTGCCGACGGTGGTGTTAAACCGACTCGAAAGAAGCCGGCAAGTCCCATAGCCACCATTGCCGAAAGCGAGATAAGGAGAAATGTTGCCAGTGTGGCACTGACGGAACGAAGGAAAATGAACATGATTAGCATCATTACCAGATACATCAGCGGCATCAGTGTTTGCATATCTGTTATGCTGGCTTCTGAAAACGCATTGTTGAGCATTGCAAGGCCGGTAATATAAATCTCTATTTCAGGAGAATCCGAGCGAATCTTTTCCGCAAGCTCCCTTGCATAACCTACTGCTTTCGGTACTTCAGTCATGTCCTTTCCGGCTAATTGAAGGGTGACATTGACCCCTGTGACGTTGGCCCGCGACGATATCAGCCGGTTAATAAGAAGTGGCTCGGAGACGGCGATGTCCCGGGCTTCTTTCAATGTTTCGGGAGATAGATGGGGGATGTCGTAAACGAGATCTTTGACAATCAAATCATCTCCATTAGCATAGGTGTGCTGGAAATTGGTCACCGCATCAACGCGAATGGCATAGGGAATCTTCCATGCTTCAGCAGTTAGCTTTTTCACGGCTTCAAGGGTAGGTTCTGTAAATACCTCGCCATCCTTTGGCGCAAGAACAAATAGAATATTGTCGTTTTTGGTGTAGATGTTCTGCAACGATTCAAAGGATTCGAGTTGCGGATTTTCTTCGCTAAAAAAGACGCGATAATTCGTAGAAAATGTAAGAAACCTTACGCCACTGCCTATGAGTGCGGTTACCAGAAGCGTGGCAATAACAATCGGCCAGCGCCACCGGATCACCCATCTACCGTACTCTTCAATCCGGTGGTTAATTCTTTCTCCGGCGTTCATTTCCTTGCACATACACTATCTCCCTCGAAATCTTATTCTATACTATCCTTCGGAGCATTGAATAGTTAACACTGAATATATTAAACTATCTTCAGCAAAGAGGCAAAAAAATCACCGTTTCTCAAGTCCGCAACCCGGTAACCTCACAATCCCCCTGGCAGTTCGCTCCAACTCCTCCAGGGGGGTATTTACTCAAATAGCCGCTCTTTAGCACTGAGACATTAAAAGCCTCTTTACTAATTTCTGCATGAGTATCACGTTTATACGCTGATGTTTCTATAGCGCTAAATAGAAAGACAATAAGATAAAGAATAGCTAATATGTTTTTTGTCATAGTTTTACTCCTTAAATAATATTTTCCTGGCATCATCAGGCAGACCAGATAAACGGTATTTGTCCGGCTTGTTTTTCCTCTCTCTTTCTATTGCAAACACAGCTTGTTTAATTTTTTTCCAATTGGTATAACCCCACTCGATACTATCTTGAAAATCCCCAACATCTTCCCAGTATCTCTCCTCGCTCTGAGCCTTCCACAGGCTAATAATCTTTCCATCCCAATCTGAAATCCTTAAGTAGGTATTACTTTCTTTTTTATTAGACAATTCCTTACATAGATAACCGCTTTTAAATATTGAAAGCCGGGGGTCACGATCATCCAGGTAATGAAATGGGTACCTCAATCTTGACCCCCAGCCGGGGATGGTAAATCTACCCTCTTTATCTGTTACAGCCTCTAATATCTTAAGTCGATATGGTGCATCTCCTGAACAACCTATGCCAACTTGATAGATCCATTGCGCCACTACAACTACTCCCTCCAATGGCCTTCCTGTCTCTCCATCCACAATGATACTATTTATCTCCTTAGCAGAATAAAATGGTGGATGTGCACAACTAATTAAAGACGTAAACATTAAAATAATTATTATAAATTTAACAATCCTCACTAAAATACCCTTAACCCAAGTTCGACAAAGTTGCCCAAGAAAACAGCCAAAAAGGGTTTTTAAAAGCAAAGTTAGTTTTGTAACTCATTGATATAATTG
>QIDP01000114.1 GCA_003229375.1 Nitrospirota bacterium | reverse complement strand
AGAAGGGAATAGATATACTTTCACCATTTAAATTGGGAAGTTATGCCCTGCCCCGTATATATGAAGTAGCAGCAGCTATAAATAGGATGCGAACCCTAAAGATTAGGGTTTAATTTTAAAGTAACCAGAAATAGAGAAGAGGTAAACAATGAGAAAGAAAAAGAAGAGGAGACTTATATCAGTATTCGGAAGCTCAAAGATACAGGATAATTTACATGAGTATAAGGCGGCTAAGGGACTCGGGGAATTACTCGGGAAAAACGGTTATGATATATGCACCGGTGGATATGATGGACTTATGAGTGCTGTCAGTGAAGGTGGTAAGATAGGGGGGGCAAAGGTAAAAGGGATAACTATGGAGATATTTGACTTGCCACCAAATAAATGGCTCGATGAAGAGATCAAGGTAAAAAACTTTTTTCCAAGATTGGAGATACTGTTGGAGAAGGTGGATGGTTATGTTGCCCTTGCTGCCGGTCTTGGAACCATGGCCGAGGTTTTACTGGCGTGGAGTATGCTATCGATAGATGCTATCAAATCCAAGCCCCTGATACTTATGGGTGATTTTTGGAAAGAAATTATGGATCTATTTGAAAGGAGACTATATATAAATCCCGAAGGATCTCTGGAGAGGGCAGATATTGTATCAACCCCTTCTGATGTTATTGAGATACTGAATAGATTTAAATGGGAAGATTAAAATATCAAATACATAATATCAAATATTAAAATTAAACCAATCAAAAAAGTAAATGTCTCATTATCTGTGGCAGATATTAACAGTTGATTAAAGATATGTTTGCATATCAATTTACTTTTAAAATGTATATTTTGATATTTGATATTATTAGATCGGCCAAACTTGCCCCAAATCTGAGCGTAAAAACTGCAAACTTATTTTGTGGTGAACCCTATTTTTATAGTTTTTCAGACATATGCCTTAGTATCTCTGTTGCAGTAGCCTTATCCTTTAAGAAAAAGTTTTTCTTTTTCTTTGCATCTACCTTTACCCTGGTTGTATCCGGAGCAATCTCTGTTAGACTAATCTTTATATTCAGGTCTGTGGTCGAGGCGTAGATCTTGCCGCCAGATTTTTCCTTCTTTGATCCATCCATTGATATACCCATATCTTTTATGGTAGAGATAGTTGCTCTCTTAACCGTCTCATAATCAGAAGAAAATGTCTTGTATGCCACCCTATTCAGTGTATATGTGACTCCTACACCTGTGGCTGCCCCACCTGTAAATACGAGGAGTGCGCATCCGTAGAGATTAGCAACTGCTAATATAGATATACAGAATATTCCATACCTTCTTAATCGCTTAAATATAATATCCATTCCCACTAAAAGCCCCCTTCCTAATCACTTCTAAATACTATATACTAAAAAAATAATACTGTATTGTCAACAGAAGAATCAGAATTCCAGGAAAAAGTTTGGAGATTGATAGATGTCCCTTATAAAATCATTTATCCTTGGCATAGTTCAGGGGCTTACAGAATTTTTACCGGTTAGTAGTTCCGGCCACCTTGTTCTCTTCCAGCAATTATTTGGTCTAAGTGAACCCGATCTCCTTTTTGATGTTATGCTGCACTTTGGAACGCTTATAGCAGTAGTGGCTGTATTTAGAGGTGATATATGGAATATATTCAGAGATACTGCAAAGGGGGTAAAATATATAATCAAAAACAAGAAACTAAATCCAGCTTTTGATGAATTTCCCAACATCAAATTTATTCTATTGATCATCATAGCCACAATCCCTACCGGTCTTATTGGTCTTCTATTTGAA
The DNA here is from genome assembly GCA_003229375.1 of Nitrospirota bacterium. Lineage (GTDB taxonomy): Bacteria > Nitrospinota > Nitrospinia > SZUA-224 > SZUA-224 > SZUA-224. Next base: position 11,273 of record QIDP01000114.1, on the reverse strand, counting down.
GACCTCTTTGAAAAGTTATTTGGCTCAGCTCTCTCTGTTGGATTTATGCTCCTTGCAACAGGAACTATCCTGGGGTTTTCAAGATGGGTAATAAGCAAGGAAAAGGATATAAGAAAAATGAGGATAATCGATGCACTTGTTATAGGTATTGTTCAGGGATTTGCCATAACACCTGGCATCTCACGGTCGGGTATGACCATCGTATTTGGACTCTGGTGTGGATTAAGCAGGGAGATGGCAGCAAAATTTTCATTTCTCCTATCTATCCCTGCCATACTTGGCGCTATGCTTTTGCAGATATTAAAGATTCATTCCCTTAATTCTGAAGAGATCATCTCTCTGATAACAGGGACAACTATAGCAATGATCGTCGGATACCTGGCATTGAGATTTTTACTTAATGTGGTAAAGAGAGGAAAACTGCACCATTTTGCCTACTATTGTTGGTTCATAGGGGGGGTAACTATTGCTGTTTACTTTTAGAGTATGTATACCTTCATTCAGTGAATTCAGTGGTTTTCATTAAATATTTTTCGTAACTACTCAGGTGGATAGTCTATAGGTATTTAGCTGAATAGCGAGGAAAAAATATGCGAGATCATACAAAGCTCAGAGCGTGTTGGGAGCCTTGATTCGTTCTTTGCGCAGTCCTAACAGACTACAGTCTAAACAACCTGAGTAGTTACAATATTTATACCTTTCTATTAACGACCTCTGCGATCTTCTTTACTTCATCCATCAATATCTTAAACCTTTCCGGTTTTAGAGACTGCACCCCATCTGACAGGGCATCTTCAGGTTTTGGGTGTACCTCCACCATAATCCCGTCAGCGCCTATGGCAATAGCAGCAGCAGCACTTGGTATTACCCTGTCCCAACGCCCTGTCCCATGACTCGGATCTACTATTATAGGGAGGTGACTGAGCTCGTGAATGACGGGAACAGCACTAAGGTCCAGGGTATTTCTGGTCTGGTCCGCAAATGTCCTGATCCCTCTCTCACACAAGATGATATTCCAGTTCCCTTCTGAGGCTATATATTCCGCAGCCATTAACAATTCTATGATAGTTGCTGACATTCCCCTTTTTAGCAGGACAGGTATGTCTGTATTACCGACCTTTTTCAGGAGAGAGAAGTTCTGCATATTTCTTGCACCGATCTGAAGAATATCAACATATTCCCCGGCCATGTCAACCGACTCATTATCTATCACCTCTGTAACAATTGTTAGTCCTGTCTTCTCCTTTGCCTCGGCTAATAGCTTCAGCCCTTCTTCTCCAAGCCCCTGAAAACTATATGGAGAGGTGCGTGGTTTAAATGCCCCTCCCCTCAAAATAGATGCCCCTCCCTCCTTCACCAATTGTGCAGTCTCCAGTATCTGCTCCCGGCTCTCAACAGCACATGGTCCTGCAATAACGATTACCTTTTCTCCGCCAATCTCTATATCATTTACCTTTATAATACTATTCTCAGATTTAAACTCCTTTCCTACGAGTTTATAAGGCTGGGTTACATGAATAACCTCCAGCACCTCCGGCATCATCTCTATAGTGGAAGAATCTATCCTTGTATTGTTGCCCAGAACACCTATAGCTATCCGCTGAATACCCGGGATAACCCTTGGGGTATAACCCATCTTCTTTATCTTTTTCTCGACCTTAGCTATATCCCTTTTGCTTGCCCCCTTCTTCATTACTACAAGCATCTTTTTTTCTCAACCTCACTTAATACCTCTTCAAAGATCGATAGTGCTGTATCAGCGTCTATTCTGGAGACGACAAGAGGCGGCATAAACCGTACAGAATTTTTGCCGCAACCTAACAAGAGCAACCCCTTTTCAAAACATCTCTGGATGATCTTCTCTCTTTCCTTATCAGCAGGTTCCTTTGTCTCCCTATCTCTAACCAGTTCAATACCAATCATCAACCCCTTCCCCCTCACATCGCCGATAATTTCATATTCCTTTTTCATCTCTTCCAGCCGATTCAACAAATATTCCCCTATCTCAGCAGCATTCTCCATCAGTTCATTCTGTATGAGGTCTATAGTGACCAGGGCAGCCTCACATGATACAGGGTTTCCACCAAATGTGCTGGCATGAGAACCCGGGATCCAGTCCATGATCCCGGAAGAGGCCACCATTGCACCCACGGGCATACCCGAGGCTATTCCCTTTGCAAGGGTTATAATGTCCGGTTTGATACCAAAATGCTCGGATGCCAACATCTTTCCTGTCCTCCCCATCCCTGACTGTACCTCATCTGCTATATAAAGTATCCCGAACTCCTTTGCCAGGCTATACAGTCTGGTGTGGAATTCTTTTGGTGGAACTACATATCCCCCCTCACCCTGTATTGGTTCAACAACTATGGCAGCGACCTCTTCTGGTGGAATGGTATTCGTAAAGAGGACATCACGTATCCATTTTACACACTCTATATCACAGCCAGGATAGGTGAGGTTGTAATGACACCTGTAACAATATGCGTACGGGGCATGCCTGACACCGGGGATCAATGGATTGAAATACCTCCTCTGAACCGCCTTGCTTGCAGTAAGTGAAAGTGCCCCCATTGTTCTTCCATGAAAGGAGCCATAAAATGCTATGAACATCTCCCTCTTTGTATGATACCGTGCCAGCTTAAATGCCGCCTCAATCGCCTCTGCCCCTGAGTTCCCAAAGAATACCCTTTTATTTCTATTGCCAGGTGTTATTTTGGCCAATCGCTCTGCCAACTTTATCTGGGAGGGATAGTAGAAATCAGTGCCGGACATATGTATCAGCTCCCCTGCCTGCCTTGTAATCGCCTCAACTACCGAAGGATGGCAGTGACCGGTAGAGCATGTTGCTATACCGGATGTGAAGTCGAGAAATATATTCCCATCCACATCCTCAATCGTCATCCCTTTACCTCTCTTCACAACAAGAGGATATGCCCTTGTATAGGACTGAGAGACAAATCTGTTGTCTTTCTTTATCCACATCCTTGCTTCTGATCCAGGTAATTTCTTTCCTATACTCAAAAACCCGCCTTTTCCTTTCATATATTTCTCCCTCTATAAGAATTTTAACTCTGCTTTGCTCTGTGCTCTATAAACTATAGTCAATATTTTTTTCTTCCATTTTCTCTGAAAATCCCCCCTTTATTAAAGGGGGGAAGGGGGGGATTAGATTTTCATCTCCCCTTTGTGCCGACTTGTCAGCATGAGCGTTTCCTTTTATAATTTAATTCGTTACAAGATCATACAAAATACCACAAAGTTTGTCAAAACATTTAATGTCTGCAAATGATTGTTACGGAACACGTTCTATTTTTTTATTGACTTTTAGGAGATATAGTGTTACAAAATATGCTGTTTAAGATAATTAACAAAATTTTCATGCAACGCAGTAGATGGGTAGTTTTGGTTCAGACACAAATCACTATAATGGAGGTGGAAAGGATGCAAAAAAATAGGATTAAAGAGAGCATTTCGCTAACAACAGTCTTCCTCTTCATCTTTCTCATTGGATGTGCAGGACTAACGTTACAGCCAAAATCTGAAGAAGAGGAAGTGGCTATGGCTGAAGAATCCAGGGTGATCACAGAACAAACACCAACAAGATACTACCGGTTTGAAGATGTTCCTGCCCCGGACAACTTTAAACTAGATCAGTCTAAATCATTTGTATATGAGACACCTTCCCTGAAGGCAGGGATACTCTTATACACCGGGGGTGGAAGCCTTGCAGATGCGGTTGACTTCTATAAAGAGGAGATGTCTCAGTATGGATGGAGCCTTGTAAACATCTTTGAACACGATGGGGTGGATATGATTTTTGATAAAGAGGGGTGGAATTGTAGAATAAATATATCAAAGGGTTTTAGAACAAATAAAATCGAAATAAAGATAGGCCCAAAGGATTAAATTTTATTATGTTTATCATTACTTCCTTTCTTTTTCTCTTCCTTGTTTACCTTGTCCTTGCCTATGGAATACGATGGTTCGTTATCAGTAACAGTGCGGATTATTATGAAAGGTTCGGGGAAAGGACCATATTTACCAGCCTCTACAAAGAGGGCTTAAGACCTATTCTGGCCTTTATAATTGAGTACATTTATTCTCTAATCCATATATTAATGATAATCATCGATTATATAGTCTCAATCTCCGCTTCCCTGGTCAAAAGATTTAAAAGAGAGATGCCTGCCGGGTTCCAGCAGGAGAGAGGCATAGAAACCAGAGGTAATAACCCTATAATCATGATCCATGGTTATATGGTGAGGGCAGGAACTATGTGGGTAATTAAAAAGAGACTAATATCTGATGGTTGGAAAGAAATTTATATGTGGAACTATATCCCGCCTTTCAAGGGTATCCCTTACTATGCCCGGAGGTTAAAGGAGAAAGTAGACGGGATATTGGAAAGAAGTGGAACGGAAAAAATAGATATGATCTGCCATAGTATGGGAGGCCTGGTTGCCAGGCATTATATAAGCCATCTCGGAGGGGATAAGAAGGTAGAGAGGCTTGTTACTATAGGAACCCCCCACCATGGCTCAGGATTGTGGTCATTCTCTATAAGCAGATGCGGAAAAGATATGAGGCCCGGGAGTGAATTTCTGAAGAAGTTAGGCAGTATCCCTCCTGGAATTCTGACCACCTCCATTTATACAAGCTTTGATGAACTTGTCATCCCTTATGAAAATTGTAAGATAGAAGGAGAGGATGTTATAAACAGGGAAGAAGAGTATATAGGACATGTAGGACTCCTCTTCAGCAGAAGGATATATAATCTGATTAGAGAAGGTCTAAGTCGGGAATAAAGGCTGTTTAACGGGGTTTACCTTATTAATTATTTATAGTATAATAATTTTATTATATTAGAAAGAAAGTATCCATGGCACTTTTAGAGGTAAAAGCATATCCTGATCCTATATTGCGCAGGAACTGTATCCCTGTTGATAATATAGATGATGAGGTCTTATCCCTGATCGATAAGATGATTGAGACCATGCTTGCTGCTCCGGGTGTAGGCTTGGCCGCACCCCAGATAGGTGTATCCAGAAGGATAATCGTGGTTAATATGAGCGTAAAGGATGTGAATATGCCGCCGCTGGCCCTGATAAATCCGGAAATATCGGAATCAGAGAATAAGATGATTACAGAGGAGGGGTGTCTGAGCATACCGGAGATATTTGGAGATATATCGAGGAGTGAAAGGACTGAGGTCAAAGGTTTAAATAGAGAAGGCAAAGAGATTGTTATTGAGGTAGAGGGATTTCTGGCAAGGGTATTTCAGCATGAGATTGACCACCTCAACGGATTTTTATTCTGGGACAGGATGAGCAAGATAAAACGGGACTTTCTCAAGAGGAAGTTTAAGAAGATAATGAAAAATAAGGTGGTGCCCTAAGAGATGAAGATCATCTTCATGGGGACACCTGATTTTGCTATACCGACTCTTAAATCCCTTGTTGAATCCAGGTACAATGTTGTATGTGTGGTCACCCGGCCGGATCGGCCAAAAGGGAGGGGAAGGGGTTTAACACCACCTCCGGTAAAGATAGCAGCAGATTCATGGGGGATGCCTATCCTCCAGCCTGAAAGTGTAAAAGATAACGGTTTTACTGATAAGCTAAAAGGTTTTAAACCGGATATAATAGTTGTTGTCGCTTTCGGACAGATCTTGCCAGGGGAGATACTGAACATCCCTATATATGGATGTGTCAACCTCCATGCCTCTCTTCTCCCTAAGTATAGAGGAGCAGCTCCTATCAACCGGACTATTATAAATGGAGAGGAGATTACCGGTATTACAACTATACAGATGGATAAGGGAATGGACACAGGGGATATCCTCCTTAAACGTGAGGTTGAGATATCATCTTTGGATGATGCGGTGACACTTCATGATAGATTGTCTGAGATAGGTGCAGGGGCGATCATAGAGACATTGGAAATGATAGAATCGCATACCCTCTGTCCAATACCTCAGGATCACGCACATGCCAGCTATGCCCCTAAATTGAAGAAGGAGGATGGGCTTATAGATTGGAGGAAGGACTCCCGTGAGATATATAATCTTGTACGGGGAGTGATACCATGGCCAGGGGCATATACATATCATGGAGAGGCAAAACTAAAGATATGGAAAACAGATTCAAGAGAAGGAAAGGAAAACGATAAGGGTGGAGAGATCATGGATATAAGGAGTGATGAGATAGAGGTTGCTGCCGGGAAAGGATCGGTTATTATCAAGGAGATCCAACCAGAAGGCAAAAAAAGGATGAAGGCAGAGGAATATATCAGGGGATATAAGATTGAGGTGGGGGAAGAATTGAGGGGTGTATGAAGGAAGCAGGGACTATGGAAAGGCTTATTAAGAGGTTTAAGGATAGGACAGCTACAGTCGGGGTAATAGGATTGGGGTATGTTGGACTCCCATTAGCTATTGAGTTTGGGAAGGCAGGCTTCAATGTGATTGGGATTGATACAGATGAAGAGAAGGTAAAGAATATACATGAGGGGAATAGCTACATACCTGATGTTGACCCGGAAGATATAAATAGACTTGTATCAAGCGGTCAACTGAATGCATCTATTGATTACTCACCCTTGAAGAATGCTGACTCTGTAAGCATCTGTGTTCCTACCCCCTTAGGGAAGACAAAGGATCCCGATATCTCGTATATCATTAGCGCTGCCAGGAAGATTGCTGATTACCTGCACAAAGGGGAGTTGATAGTCCTTGAAAGTACTACCTATCCTGGAACTACCGAGGAAATAATACTACCCGAGCTGGAGGCAAAGGGTTTTAAGGTTGGGGAGGATTTTTTTCTGGCATTTTCGCCGGAAAGAGTTGACCCCGGGAACAAGATATACAGAACAAAAAACACCCCCAAGATAATCGGGGGCATAACCGAAAGATGTACCGAGGTAGCAAAGGTGTTATACTCCCAGGCAATCGATACAGTGATCCCTGTATCCACTACAAAGAGTGCAGAAATGGTAAAGCTATTGGAAAACACCTTTCGTGCAGTGAATATAGCCCTTGTGAATGAGGTAGCGCTCATGTGTGACCGATTGGGGATTGATGTTTGGGAGGTTATTGAGGCAGCATCGACAAAGCCCTTTGGGTTTATGCCATTTCTGCCAGGACCGGGACTCGGAGGACACTGTATCCCTGTAGATCCATACTACCTGGCATGGAAATTAAAGACCCTTGACTATAAGGCAAGATTTATTGAACTGGCTGGAGAGATCAATACGGGTATGCCATTCCATATTGTCTCAATAATCAGCGATGCCCTGAACGAACGACAGAAGAGTGTGAAGGGATCAAAGATCCTGGTACTCGGCGTATCCTATAAAAAGGACATAGGAGATATCAGAGAATCTCCAGCACTTGACATAATCAGACTACTTGTTAAGAAGGGAGCGGTGATATCCTACAATGATCCATTTGTGCCGGTCCTCTCAGATTACAATGATATAAAGAATGTCCGGATCGAAGAAAAGGTGGTAAGAGCGGCGGATTGCATCCTTATCACAACTGATCATGCTATCTACAATTACGAGTGGATCGTAGAAAAGGCCCGGCTTGTTATAGATACCAGAAATGCAACAAAGGGTGTAAAGGATGGAGCGGGAAAGGTGATAAAACTTTAGAGTGCCTAAAGTGTCTAAAGTTTGAAGTGTCTAAAGTTATTGAATTATTTTTATATTAAAATTTCAAATACCTTAACTTTAGCTCACTTTAGGCACTACTTAATAAAGGGAGGTATGGGTGAACATCTGTGTAATTGGTACAGGATATGTTGGTCTGGTTACAGGAGTGGTATTTGCTGATCTGGGTAACGATGTCATCTGCGTTGATAATGACAAGGAGAAGATAAAATTATTGAATAAAGGTATCATGCCTATTTATGAACCCGGTTTGAAGGAGATGGTACAGAGTAATGTTGAGGATCAGAGGCTCATATTTACAACAGATCTAAGTGAAGGGGTAAGGAGATCAGAGATCATCTTCATCTGTGTGGGAACACCTTCCAGGGATAATGGCGAGACAGATATTTCCTACATAAAGGAGGCAGCAAAGGGAATTGCCAAATCACTTAATGGATATAAAATCATAGTAAATAAAAGTACTGTTCCGGTAGGTACAGGTGATTTTGTAAGGGAGATAATAGACAAAGATAAAGAGAAAGACGTGGATTTTGACGTGGTCTCCAATCCTGAGTTTCTAAGAGAGGGATCAGCAATTCAGGACACTCTTGCCCCTGAGAGGATTGTGATTGGTGCTCCAACAAACAAGGTTGCCATGAAGCTGTTGGAGCTTTATGCCACATTAGGAAAACCCATGCTTATTACAGATATATACAGTGCAGAGATGATAAAGTATGCATCGAATGCATTCCTTGCAATGAAGATCTCTTTTATCAATAAAATCGCCAATATATGCGAATCTACCGGTGCCAATGTATCCGATGTTGCCAAAGGGATTGGTTACGATTCAAGGATAGGGGGTTCATTCCTGAACGCAGGACTCGGGTTTGGGGGATCCTGTTTCCCCAAGGATACCAGGTCCCTCGTACATACAGCAAAGAAGTTTGGACATGATTTTAATTTACTTAAGTCTGTAATTGAGATTAATGATAGCAGAGCCGGCCATTTTGTGAATATGATGAGAGAAAAGATAGGGGGATTAAAAGAGAAGACAATAGGGATACTAGGGCTATCCTTTAAACCTAATACCGATGATATGAGGGATGCCAAGTCTATTGAGATCATTAAGATAATGCTGTCAGGGGGTGCCAGGATAAAGGCGTATGACCCTGTAGCAATGGAGAATGCCAGGAAGATCATACCACATATAGAATATTGCGAAAGCTCTTACAAGGCAGCTTATAAGGCTGATGCCATTGCTATTGTTACTGAATGGAGGGAATTTAAACTCCTGAATATGGAGAGGATAAAGACGGTCATGAATAGACCTGTAATATTCGATGCGAGGAATATATACGACCCGGAGAAGATCAGGAAGATAGGATTCGAATATTACAGTATCGGAAGAGGATGAAAGGAGTAAAATGATAAGGACATTGATAACAGGAGGCGCAGGATTTATAGGCTCTCATATGTGTGATTATCTCTTTAAAAAGGGACACGAGGTATTTTGTATGGATAACCTCATCACAGGAGATACCTCTAATATCGCCCATATCCATGATGATAGATTCCACTTTATAAAACATGATGTGACAAAGTATATATATATCAAAGGGAAATTGGATTACATAATCCATTTTGCCTCTCCGGCAAGTCCAATAGACTACCTCCAATATCCTATTCAAACCCTAAAGGTTGGTTCTTTGGGCACTCATAAGGCATTGGGATTGGCAAAAGAGAAAAAGGCTATCTTTTTCCTTGCCTCCACCTCAGAGATATATGGTGACCCCTTAATACACCCACAGAAGGAGGACTACTGGGGAAATGTAAATCCGATAGGTATAAGAGGTGTCTATGATGAGGCCAAGCGGTTTGCCGAAGCAATGGCTATGGCTTATCATCGTTATCATGGAATTGATACCAGGATAGTAAGGATCTTTAATACCTATGGTCCCCGTATGAGGATCAACGATGGAAGGGCAATACCTAACTTTATAACCCAGGCACTTAAAGGGGAGGATATTACAGTCTATGGGGATGGCTCCCAGACCAGGAGTTTCTGTTATGTCTCAGACCTTGTAGAGGGTATATATAGGCTGTTGATATCAAACGAAGATTATCCTGTTAATCTCGGTAATCCTTCGGAGATGACTATACTCCAGATGGCTGAAAAGATAATAGATTTTACCAAAAGCAAAAGCAAGATTGTATTCAACCCCCTTCCCGAGGATGACCCTAAAGTAAGGCAACCCGATATATCTAAGGCTAAAGAGGTTCTCAAGTGGCAACCAGGGGTTACTCTGGATAAGGGGTTGGAAGAGACAATACAATATTTCAGGAAAAAGATAAATGCCTGATAAAAAATACCCTAATACAATAAAACACTGGCCAGAGGACGACCGACCGAGAGAAAGATTAATGAAATATGGTGCGGATAAACTCTCCGATGCCCAGCTCCTGGCAATAACCTTGAGAACAGGTATAAGTCCGGATAAAAAGAGCGCTCTTGATCTGGCAATGGAGCTTATCACTCGCTTCGGGGATTTTAGTAAGATGGATACCCTCAGCATTGTAGAACTCTGTGGTGTGAAGGGGATCGGCCAGGCAAAGGCAGTGCAGATAAAGGCAGCGATTGAGATAGGTAAGAGAATGTCATCACAGAATGGGGATTCCGTAGTCAGAGTCAGGACAAGTAGAGATGTGGTAAATCACTATATTCCATTGATGCGCAATATCAAAAAGGAGATATTCAAGACAGTCCTCTTAGATGGAAAGAATAGGATCATAAAGGATGTAACCATATCTGAGGGAAGCCTTACATCGAGCATTGTCCATCCCAGAGAGGTCTTTAATCCGGCTATTAAGGAATCTGCAGCCACGATGATCTTTATCCACAATCATCCCAGTGGAGATCCCTCTCCCAGCAAGGATGATATCGATATAACACACCGTCTTATCAAGGCCAGTGAAATAATCGGTATCAAGGTGCTGGATCATATAATTATAGGAGATGGGAAATATTTTAGTTTTGTCGATGAAGAGATGATGTAAGGGGTTATGAGTTATGAGTTATGAGTTAATAAAAAATTCCTTAATAGAGAGTGCTGATCTTAAAAGGACGATTTCAGAAAGACTCTGTCATGAGATAGAGAAAGGGATAAAGATGATATCCAATGCACTTAAAAAAGGGAAGAAGATCCTAATTATGGGGAATGGCGGAAGTGCAGCCGATGCACAGCATATTGCAGGGGAACTGGTCGGGAGATTCAAGGCAGAGAGAAAGGCGATCCCTGCTATTGCCCTTTCTACTGATACCTCCATAATAACTGCTGTGGGTAACGATTATGGTTTTGATACCATCTTTGAGAGACAGGTAGATGCCCTGACATGTAAGGGCGATATAGTAATCGGGATCAGCACAAGCGGAAATTCTCCGAATATAATAAAGGGGTTGAGATTGGCAAAGGAGTTAGGGGCAAAGACCATAGCCCTTTTAGGTAATGATGGCGGCAGTATAAAGAACATAGTTGACTTAGCTATAGTGATCCCATCATCCAATACCCCAAGGATTCAAGAGGCCCATATAACCATCGGACATATCATCTGTGAAGAGGTGGAGA
>QIDP01000186.1 GCA_003229375.1 Nitrospirota bacterium | reverse complement strand
TCTCCCCTCTTCATTGTATAATCCCCTTTTTTACTAGTATTACTACCGGGATCATCTTATTCTCCATCTCTCTCACTGCTTCGTCTATCGCCTTCTCTGCCTCCTCCGGGGGCAGAATAATATACGGAATACCGGTGGTCTCTAAAAGCCCGGGGCTTATCTTCCCCATCACAAGGTGTTCAGGTGCATCCTTTCCCTCGAATCCACGCCAGCTTACTATAATGAGGGTAGGGATTTTATAAATAAGGTTGAGTGATGCCATGGCATTAAGGGAGTAACCGAGACCTGAATTCTGCATAAGGACAAGAGGAGATTTCCCGGACAGATAAGCACCTGCAGCGAGTCCCACTGCTGCATCTTCTCTTACAGAAGGGATATAGGTAGTATCTGGATCTGATTCAAGAAGGAGTATTATATCTTTCAGTATAGTACATGGAACCCCTGTAAAAAAATTAAAACCTTTCTCTTTGAGGAGTCCGACAAATTTCTCTGCCTTTAACATTTTTTCCTCTAACCCCTTTTGTAATCCTTATAGACAATATCCTTGATTTCCTTTTCTATGTCATGGCAGAATTGGATCTCTGTATCAACCCTCTGGTAACGATCGATGTCCATATACCGCATAAAATCACGTATTCCCATATCAATTATCTCGTAGGGGATAGAGGGCTGACCCATCTCTCCCAGACGGATAATGAATGCCTTGATAATCGCCTCCGGTTTCAATTTTATATCCCACACCCTGCTCTTTATTATTTCCTTACGAAAATCAGCAATATTTTCAGGTTTATAAAAATCGCCCCGAAACTTCATATAGTCTATATCGTTCCAGAACTCCCATTGGGCTGAACAATAGGAACATCCTGGCAGAAATAATTGTATAGGATTATTCCATGTATCAAAATAGGTGTGGCTCAAGAGGCTAACCGCGGCGCTTAGTTTATCAATGCTGATATTCTTTACACTCTCATCATTTACCAGATCCCCGGCATCTTCGGCATGTTTCATAAATACAGGAATCTCCTCTGTTATCCTCTTATATGCGTATATCTTCTTCTCCAGTGCCCTTTTTCCATTATAATCTTCAGAAGGTATATTATCCATCTCTGCCCCAAGTGTTCCGATCTTCTCTGCTATTAACCTGTTCAAGCTATCAAAATCCCTCTTTTTTATCTCATCGCTTGCAAATATCTCCATAGCAGCATCGAGAAAATCGGGTTGATTCTCCAGGATATGTGCATAGACACGATGGAAATGGGCCGGCTCTTTATCTATAACCGGGATAACCGAATAGATTGCAGCTCCCTTATCCAGATCACAGCATTCCAATACCTTTGCGGCCAACAAGACATGTGTTCCCCAATCCATAAGCTCAACTCTCCTTTTAAAATTTTGAGTAACTATTCAGCTATTCATCCCCCCTTTTCCAAAGGGGGAGACCGGAATAGTTACAATTTTTGGTATTTGGTATATTATATCCGGGTCTTTAAATGTTATCTTATATGGAAACAAGAGAAGATGTCAAAGAAAATTTTCATGGTTTCTTAGAAAAAAAAGTTATTTACACAAAAAATACAAAAAATATCTTGACTAACATATATCTATCGAGTATATTTTGGGGATTTAGAAGCATTTTTGTGCATATTTATTTGGTACTTGATTTAGATTAACATTTTCGTTAAAATTATGAGCACGGTTAAAAATTGTTTTTATGAATATAAGGATATTTAGATATCCTTATTCTATAAAGACTTGGGAGCCATTATGAAAAGTATAGTATCAAATTATATATCATTATTTAGTAGCGCCCTTTTTATGAGACTGAAAAGTGAATCATATGACATAGGATTAGGTACTATAGAAGAGCCTTACCCGATGATGCCGCTGGAGGAGGAAAAAAAGATAGTCTCTATTCCAACAGACTCATTCAGAAAAAGGCTTAACCATACAATAAACAGGTCCTCCAATTATCTGCTTAAAGAACAGTCTGAAGAAGGATGGTGGATGGGGGAACTGGAGGCGAATACTACTCTGACATCAGAATATATAATGTTTATGCATTATATGGGGAGGGTGAATGAGGAAAAACAGAAGAAGGCGCTTATCACTCTATTAGATACCCAGCAAAGAGATGGTGGCTGGAATATATACTATGGTGGGCCTAGTGATCTGAGCACTACAATAGAGGCATATTTCGCCTTTAAACTTGCCGGGATATCCCCTGATGAATCTTACATGCAAAAGGCAAGGGAGTTTATCCTCTCAAAGGGAGGGATAACGGAAAGCCGTGTCTTTACAAAGATATTTCTTGCTCTCTTCGGTCAATATAGGTGGGAAGGGGTCCCTGCAATGCCTGTAGAGATGATTCTTCTCCCTAATAACTTCTACATAAATATCTATGAATTCTCAAGCTGGTCAAGGAGTGTAATAGTCCCCCTCCTGATAATTTTTGCCAATAAACCTATTTGCAAGATACCCGGGACCTCTGGCGTAGATGAGCTATACTGCGAACCGGCGGAAAAGAGAAATTATTCTATAAACAAGGCAAAGGGCGAGCTAAGATGGAAGAACCTCTTTATATATATGGATTCTCTCATAAAGATCATTGGTAAAAGCCCTATCAAACCTCTCAGGAGTATAGCAATAAGGAAGGCTGAAAAGTGGATACTTGATCATCAAGACCATACCGGGGATTGGGGAGGGATAATCCCTGCCATGATGAACTCTATTATGGCGCTGAAATCTATAGGTTACCATGATGATAATCCTATAATTAAAAAAGGATTAGAGGCTATAGAGAGATTCGGGATAGAAAATGGGGATGCCTTTTCTCTCCAATCGTGTATATCCCCGGCCTGGGATACATCAATTACATGTAATGCCCTAAGGGATGCGGGATTCCCTGATGATCATCCCGCACTGGTTAAATCAGCCAGATGGCTACTGAATAAACAGGTTTTAAGAAAGGGTGACTGGGTCATAAAGAATCCCGATACAGAACCGGGGGGATGGGCATTTGAATTTGCAAACGACTTCTATCCTGACAATGATACAACGGCAGAGGTTCTTAGGGCGCTGACCAGGACATCGTTGCCGGGTGAGAATGAGCAAAAGAGCTTAGTGATCCAAAGAGGCTTGAACTGGCTTCTCAGCATGCAGGGTGAAGATGGAGGCTGGGGTGCGTTTGATGTCAACAACAACAAGGAGATACTTAACAAGATACCATTTGCCGACCTGGAATCGCTGTTAGACCCCTCTACCTGTGATGTAACAGGACATGTGTTATGGCTGTTAGGGGAGATAGGATATGATAAAAACTATGCGCCTATCAAGACTGCCATAAAATTTATTAAGAAAAGGCAGGAGGAGGATGGCGCATGGTATGGACGATGGGGAGTAAATTATATATATGGCACCTTTTTAGTACTATGCGGGCTCAAATCTGTGGGGGAAGATATGAACCGGGGCTATATTCAGAAGGCTGTTAATTGGTTGAAGACTCATCAGAATCCGGATGGTGGCTGGGGAGAATCGTGCCACTCATATCAAGATAAGAGTTATAGAGGTATTGGGGTAAGCACTCCCTCTCAAACAGCCTGGGCACTTATGGGACTGTTAACGGCAGAGGAGGTGCATAGCTCCTTTGTACGGAAAGGTGTTAACTATCTGATAGAGACACAAAACAGTGATGGGACATGGGATGAAGATGAATACACAGGAACCGGCTTCCCCAAGTACTTCTATATAAGATATCATATGTATAAAAATTACTTCCCTCTAATGGTATTGGGTAGATACAGAATCCTGTTTAATAAGGAAAATTGATTCTTCTGCAATTCTCTAAAACTATGATCTCCTTTAATATCACCTGATTGAGACTTAATAAACTTATGAAGACCTTAGTCACGGGGGCAACCGGTTTTGTTGGATCTAACTTAGTCAGGAGACTGCTAAAAGACGAGGGTGAGATAAAGGCCCTGGTACGTAAAGATAGCAATACAAAGAATATTGATGGTCTCGATATAGAGATTGTGGATGGAGATCTGCGTGATAGGGAATCTCTCATGTCTGTCCTTAAAGGGTGTGATACATTATACCATGTGGCAGCACATTACAGTTTCTGGGACCGTGACAGCAGAAAGATATACGATATCAATGTGGAGGGGACAAAGAATATACTCTATGCGGCATTGAAGAGGGGACTGGAAAAGGTAGTTTATACCAGTACGGTTGGCTGCATAGGGATACCACAGAACGGAGATTGCGGCACTGAAAAAACTGAACTAAATCCATCTGATTTTCACAACCACTACAAGAGATCAAAATATTTAGCAGAAGTTGAGGCATTAAAAATATGTAAAAAGGGGTTGCCGCTTGTAATTGTAAATCCCAGTACCCCTATTGGTCCCATGGATATCAAGCCTACACCTACAGGGAAGATCATTGTCGATTTTTTGAATAAAAAAATGCCTGCCTATATAAACACGGGATTGAACCTGATTGATGTGAGAGATGTAGCAAGGGGCCATATTCTGGCGGCTCAGAGAGGGAAAATCGGAGAGAGGTATATACTGGGTAACGAGAATATCTCTATGAAGGGTATACTAAATCTCTTAGAAGAGATAACAGGGATCAAGGCCCCTAAGATCAGGATGCCCTATTTGCTGGCACTAACCGCTGCCCATATAAATCAGTTTATCTCTGATAAGATCACCAAAAGACCCCCTTTTATCCCTCTTGCCGGCGTCAGGATGGCAAAGAGATTTATGTACTTTGATGCATCCAGGGCAGTAAGGGAGCTTTCCCTCCCTCAAAGTTCTATAAAAAAAGCCCTTGAAGAGAGTGTAAAATGGTATTATGAGCATGGATACGTTAAATAAAGATATATAATTAACAAAAAAGGAAATAGAGATGCAGGATGATGTCTTCTCCTTACTGATATCTACTATCAAATTACGCCCGTATGTCTTTATATTCTTTGGATTCTATTTTATCATTGCTACATTCCAGATAGGATTGAAAAGGACGTTTCTATTTACAATAATTGCCTATACAATTGCATTTCTTTCAGAATATTCCTCTACCAGAACAGGTTTTCCCTATGGCTATTACAGCTATATTGAGACTACAAGGGGGAAGGAGTTGTGGATTGCCAATGTCCCCTTTATGGATTCTCTCTCATATTCATTTCTTTCATATGTAAGCTATTCTACAGCGATATTCATTGGATCGCCCATAATAAAAAAGAAAACCATTGATATTCAACTCGCGGATACATATAAAATAAGACATTCCCTCTCTGTGCTTATCATCTCTGCGTTGTTAATTGTGCTGCTGGATATCGTGATAGATCCGGTAGCATTAAGGGGCTCAAGGTGGTTCCTTGGACAAATCTATATGTATCCAGAATATGGGTTGTATTTTGGTGTTCCCCTATCTAACTTCCTGGGTTGGCTGCTTGTAGGATTTACCATTATTCTTCTCTTTCAGGTGATAGATCGCCTGCTCATAAGGTCGGGCAATTATAGGGACGTAGGGATGATGTCTGTCCCGTTTAAGAATATTTTTGCCCCTATCCTCTATCTAATTGTGATGTGCTTTAATCTTATTGTCACCTTTGCAATAAGGGAGTATATCCTGGGTTTATATGGTCTGTTTATACTTTCTGTGATAGCCGCTCTCTTAGTATGGAAGGTAACCGAGAAAAAGAACCGGGCAACAAAGGAAGATATAGCAGCTCATCTAAATGACTTTTCTAACTCTTAGTTTCAGGGCTTTACGGATGATGAAACCGCATTATGAAGATATTAGCTTTGCCAAAATCGGTATAGCATAATCCTCTCCTTTCAATATGTTTGTTAATGGTAACTACTCAGGTTGATTAGACTGTAGTCTGTTAGGACTGCGCAAAGACCTCAGCAATAAATGCTTTGTCTTCTTCGCTCCAATAAATGATTATTTCATATTTACTCATCGTTTTCTTCCTCCAACATAAATTTATCAAAAATTAAAGATCTCCGCATTATATGACGATAATCTATGAGAAAGGTAATATGGGTTACAATCTTTGATTCAGTAAAAGATCATTTACATGAAATTAATATTCTTGAAAAACGCTTTGTTCCGTTTATACGTGCGCAGATATATTTACATCTTTCTTTATATGCTTGTTGTCGCTGTTCAGGCAATACCTCCGGCATCAGCAAAAGATTATCGTATTATCTCTGTGGAACAAGATATCGATATGGGGGATAATGATGATAATAGCGCTCCTGCTATGGATTTCTATCTCAATGCCGGCCGCAAAGACGGCATTGAGATAGAAATGCTGCTCGATGTCTATCGCCCTAAACTAATCGAGACCCGCTTTACACTTGAAAAAAAGGAGATCAGTATTCTGGTTGGGAAGGTAAAGGTCATAGATGTTCATGAGGATATCTCTATTGCAAGAATTGATTCTCTGGAATCATTCAGTTCTAATCCCATTATAAGATATCAAACCGTCATGATTGGCGACTACCTGAAACCTGTCACCATATCACCCCCAAAAAAATCCACAATGATAATCCCTTCAAACATTCTCTTTGATTTTGACAGATGGCAAATGAAGCCTCAAGCCTTCAGTGTATTGATAAAGGTCGCAGAGTTTATCAAATCCCCCGATGAGATCATGGTCATCGAAGGGCATACATGCAATATGGGTAATAAAGACTATAATCTCCGCTTGTCCCGCAAACGGGCAGAAAGTGTGGCAGCATTCTTAAGAACCATAAAGAATAGTCCCGGTAAGCAGATCATAACCGTTGGATATGGAGATGAAATCCCGATCGCATCAAATGATACCGAGGCAGGCAGGGCAAAGAATAGGCGAGTAGAGATTAAGATCATTCCTTCAAAATCGAAAAATTAATCCTATTTCCGAATCTTTTTAGCCTTCGTAATAACGTAATAAACGGTCAGGAATCCCTCAGCAATTCCCGGCATCTCAGCTAAAATGGTCAGTCTAAGACGATGGGTTATCAGGTATTCGGGGGTTCATAGGTTGCGAGCCTGTTCAGCTCCGCCCATCTCCTGTCGACCTCTTCCTGAAGCGTAGCTACCATATCCTTGTTCTCCGGCCGGAGAAGATGCTTGAAGCGTCCTTGCGGTTTCAGCCATTCCTCGATCGGAAGTTTATTCTTTGGTTTATAGTTGATCTTGTATCTACCGTTCTCTACCTCGTAGAGAGGCCAGAAACAGGTATCATGCGCGATCTGGGTAATCCTTAATCCCATTGACGGGACTATCTTCCAGTCTGTTGGACAGACAGAAAGGATATTAAGGAACGCAGGGCCTTCAACATCAAAGGCCTTGCTGGCCTTATTGGTCAGATCCTTCCATCTGGCAGGTGAGGCCTGGGCAATGTATGGAATATTGTGTGAAACCATGATCTGTGTAAGGTCTTTCCTGAACTGTTGTTTCCCTTTCTTTATTTTACCCACCGGCGTTGTGGTTGTATAGGCACCATAGGGTGTAGCACTAGATCTCTGTCCCCCTGTGTTCATGTATGCCTCATTGTCACTACAGACATAGACCATGTTATGCCCCCGCTCCATTGCCCCGGACAGGGATTGCAGTCCTATGTCGTATGTGCCCCCGTCACCACCTATTGCCATGAATTTTGTTTCCTTTTCCGGGTTTATCTTTCCCTGTCTCTTTAATGATCTGTACATCGCCTCTATGCCGCTGGCAGTAGCCGCAGCGTTTTCAAATGCAGAGTGTATCCACGGGGTCTTCCATGCAGAATAGGGAAATATTGTTGTGCATACCTCAAAACAGCCTGTGGCATTGGCTATGACCACCGGGTTTTCCACAGTGCTTAGTATCTGTCTGACTGCTATCGAATGTCCACACCCGGGGCACAGCCTGTGTCCACCAATAAGTCTCTCTTCTCGTAATGCAAGGTCCTTTAATTTAGCCATTAGTCTTGTCCTCCCTCTTCCCTAAGGTTAAGGTAATCTACCAGTCTATCTATCTTTCCTGTCCTGTCTATTCTCCGGAGAGTGTCATACACGTATCTAATATGTTCCGGTGTTAAATCTTTTCCGCCTAGACCATAAATATAGTTAACTATGCCGGGGCGACTTGATTCGCTGTATAATGCTGAACGAATCTCGCTGAATAAAGGCCCTCCCTGAGCCCCTGCTGTGCTTGTCCTGTCAAGTATTGCCACTACCTTCATGGTCTTTAATGCCTCTGCAATCTCAGCGGCCGGGAAAGGTCTAAAGACCCTTAGTTTTAAGAGACCTGCCTTGACCCCTTCTTCTCTGAGATCGTCTATTACTGTCTTTATTGTACCTGCTGCAGAATTCATGGCAACTATGGCATATTCGGCATCGTCCAGTTTATAACCCTCAAAGAACCCGTATTCCCTGCCAAAGGTCCTGCCAAATTCTTCCCCTACTGATTTAATAATCTCTGCTGATTTATGCAGCCCTTCGAGCTGCTGTCTCTTGTGTTCAAAATAGTAGTCCTGAAAGTCTATTGCTCCATAGGTCACAACATTTTTTGTATCTAAAATCGAGTTGAGGGTGATATAATCCCCGATAAATCTTTTTACGTCTTCGTCTCTCTCTGTCTCAAGTGTATCAATAGCATGGGAGGTTATAAATCCATCCAATGCCACTATGACAGGGGTGCGGACATCTATATGTTCGCTTATCCTCACTGCCTGTAACATATTGTCATATACCTCCTGACAATTTTCCGAGTATAGTTGTATCCAGCCACAGTCCCTTGCGCCCATGGTATCGCTGTGATCACCATGTATGTTTATTGGTCCGCTAAGGGCACGGTTTACAACCGCAAGTATCATAGGAAGCCTCATGGCTGATGCTATGTAGAGCATCTCCCACATCAGTGCAAGCCCCTGGGCAGAGGTGGCATTCATGACCCTGCCGCCTCCTGCTGCAGCGCCTATGCAGGCACTGAGCGCACTGTGCTCGCTCTCTGCCGTGACGAATTCAGTATCTATGAGACCATCAGCAACATATTGAGATATATACTCTACGACAGCGGTTGATGGTGTTATAGGGTAGGCAGCAACAACATCAGGATTGATCTGCCTTACTGCCTCTGCCACTGTCTCATTCCCTGTCATGACAACCCGTTTGCTCATCTTTATCTCCTATCGTAATGGTTTATTAATTATCAAAATTGTTCTTCTTGCTCCATCTCTATAGCCTTTGGCTTGGAAAGGCATTCAACCGCACATATACCACACCCCTTGCAGTGGTTGTAGTTAAAACCTATTACCTTTTCATCCTTTATAATAACAGCGCTATCAGGACATACCATACAGCACATGAAACACTGTGTGCACTTATCCTCCAGAAATACCGGTCTTTCCGTACGCCACGTCCCTGTTATATAGTCCTTTGTGTTTCCGACATCCTTTATTATTCCCCCCAGAGGGAGCTCTTTCCATGTCTTCATTCTTCTGCTACCTCCTCAAATGAACGTCTTATAGCCTTAATATTCCCCTCTACCACCTTAGGCGAAAACTTTTTTTCCAGAAGCGCTGTGATTGCTGATGCAAGGTCATCAACCCCGTACATACCTGTTATCTTCATGAGTGCGCCAAGTATCGGCATATTGGGTATGGGGCGTCCCAGTTCTTCATTCGATATCCTGCCGGCATCAAGTGTATAGATCTTCCGGCCTTTAATCCCTGTCTTTTCCCTTACCTCTGCGGGGCCTTTTGGTGTATTTACGATTATAATTGCATCCTCTTCTGTCCCCTCGCAAATATCCACCACTCCTATCAAGGTCGGATCTACAACAAGGACTATTTGGGGTGTCCTGACACGGGAGTGCAGGCGTATCGGCTCACTGCTTATCCTGTTAAATGCAATTACAGGGGCACCCCTCTTTTCTGCTCCAAACTCCGGATTAGCCTGGACATATTTCCCCTTTTTTGAGATAACCTGAGCCAAGACTGCTGCTGCCGTAACAATACCCTGTCCTGCCCTGCCATGCCAACGCATCTCTAACATATCTTGCATATCATACCTCCAATAAAGTAGTGCCTAAAGTTAATAGCCGATGTTTACCTCTTAACTTTAGATCACTTTAGGCACTTTAGTTCACTTAAAATTTGATTATATCTCCATCCTGCCTTCAAACGACTTCATCAGGGTTACCTCATCAGCATATTCGAGATCCCCACCCATAGGCAGCCCCCGGGCTATCCGTGTTACCTTCACCTCTAAGGGCTTTATGAGGTTGGAGATATACATTGCTGTTGCATCCCCCTCCATATTCGGATTTGTTGCAATTATCACCTCTTTTATCCCGTCCTTCTCTATCCTGTTTACCAGTCCATCTATGCTCAGGTCATCCGGTCCTACCCCGTCAAGAGGGGAGAGTACCCCCATAAGGACATGATAATATCCCCTGTATCCACCTGTCTTCTCTATAGCAAAAAGATCGTGAGGCTCCTCTATCACACATAATGTAGTCTTGTCTCTCTTTGGGTTGCCGCATATCTCACATGGATCACTGTCTGCTATACTGTTACATATAGAACACTGTCTGATTGTTCCCTTTACGTCGAGTATGGCCCTGGCCAGCTTCTCTGCCTCATTCTTAGAGGCCTTGAGGATAAAGAACGCCAGACGCTCCGCTGTCTTCTGACCAACACCGGGCAATTTTACCAGCTCCCCGATAAGGGTAGATACTGATTTAGGATGATACATATCTCTCCAAATTTAAGTGAACTAAAATGCCTAAAGTGAGCTAAAGTTAATGAAATTTTAGCTCACTTTAGGCATTTTAGGCACTTTAGGCACTTTTCTATTACATAAGCCCCGGAATATTCATCCCGCCTGTGAGCTTCTTCATCTCCTCTGCGGCCATATCACGGGACTTCCGTAATGCCTCGTTCACTCCGGCGGTAACAAGATCCTCCAGCATATCGATCTCATCAGAATTTACAACCTCTGACTCTATCTTCACTGAAAGTATCTCCTGCTTACCATTTGCCACAACAGTAACCATCCCCCCTCCGGAAGACGCCTCAACCGTTTTGTCGGCCATTTCCTCCTGAATCTTGACCATCTTCTCCTGCATCTGCTGCGCCTGTTTCATTATATTTCCCAGACCTTTCATAATTTACACCTCCATTTCACCTTAAAATCCCCCACGGACAAACAAGTTTGTCCATGCCACCTATCCTAATCATTCAGGAGTAACAGCGCTTGCGCTGTCATTATGTTTCTTCAGCAATCTATCAGGACAGCACAAGTGCTGTTACTCCGAAGAATTTATCCGTTTCTTCCTTTAAATCGAAAATCGACATTCGACATTCGAAAATCGTAAAATAAATTGTTTCATCCTATTACACTCCCTCCAAATATCTCTAACGCATCTTGAACGATCCTCCTCTTGCCGGTCTCCTTTCCCTTTTGCGATGTCGCAGTCTCTATCTGATTTTCCTGATCTGCTGTTTTAACAGAACCCCCTTTTTCCTTTTCTCCTGCCCTTTTTGTATTATCATTATCTCTTCTCTTCTTCCCGGAAGGAAGGACACTAATCACGACCTTTCTCTCTGCTCCGAGTACCGCCTTAACAGAGTCTGCTATTATATTAAAATTCTCTTTCTTATTCACTGTGTCCCGGGTAATAGAGTCCCAAAAACCTATTTCTATCTTCTTTTCGTTCAGATTTACCATCTCACCATTCTCAAGACAGAGTACCAAAAAACCCTTCTTACCCCTGACCTCCTCCTTTATCCTGCTCCACAAATCCATGATCTCTTCTCTCTTCACATCGCTGATATCCTCAATCTTTCTCTCTTCTTCAGCCACCGGCGGAGGATCTTCAGGAGTATTTTTAGGGATACTATCCCTTCCTTCTGACCGATAGTTCTCGGTCCTAGGATTTCTTCTTACTTCATAATTGGCAGGGGTACTGGATATCTTCCTCTCTATCCGGTTCAACTCATGCAGGATCGTATCAACGGGTTTAACAGGTTTTACCTGTGTCATCCTTATAATGGCCATCTCAAATAGTGTTATAGGGTTGGATGAGTATCTTATCTCTTTTCCTGCCTTATATACTATGTTGAATATCTGCTGAAGCTCTTCCTGTCCGAGCTTCTCACTCTGTCTCTTCAGATATTCTATATCCTCGGGTGCTA
Organism: Nitrospirota bacterium; assembly: GCA_003229375.1. Lineage (GTDB taxonomy): Bacteria > Nitrospinota > Nitrospinia > SZUA-224 > SZUA-224 > SZUA-224. Next base: position 1,045 of record QIDP01000186.1, on the reverse strand, counting down.
CCTTTAGTATGGATGAAGACTTATTGACAACCTTCATTACTGTCAGGTTCTTTAAGTACTCTAATATCTCTCTGCAAAAGAGTTTTATGTCATTTCCATAGACTAGCAGATTCTGAAATATCTCCAGGGCCCCGGAGGAATCCTTGTCCATAATCTTATCTATAAAGGATCTCAGCATCTCCCTGTCTACCAGGCCGAGGATCTCTGTTACATCCCCTCCTTTTATCTCCCTGCCGCTGTAAGAGATGACCTGGTCCAGCAGGCTCTGGGCATCCCTCATGCTCCCATCCGCACTCCTTGCAATAAGCTCTATAGAACCTCTGTCTATCTTTATCCCCTCTTTGTTGGTAATGGAAAGGAGATGTTCTGTTATATTGTGCAACGATATATACTTGAGCTCAAAACACTGACACCTTGAGCTGATAGTGTCCGGTATCCTGTTCGGCTCTGTAGTTGCAAAGATAAATACCACATGATCCGGCGGCTCTTCCAGGGTCTTTAAAAGGGCATTAAAGGCGCTCTTTGAGAGCATGTGTACCTCGTCTATTATATATACCCTATATCTACTCCCTGAGGGGGCGTATCTGACGCTCTCTCTCAATTCTCTTATATCATCGACACCGGTATTGGATGCCCCGTCTATCTCCATGACATCTACGCTATAACCACCCATGATTCCTTTGCATGATTCACATTCATTACAGGGCTCCGGAGTAGGACTCTTTTCACAGTTCAGTCCCTTTGCTATAATCCGCGCTATGGTGGTTTTGCCAACCCCCCTCATACCGGAAAAGAGATATGCGTGTGCAACCCTGTTGCCCTTAATGGCATTCTTTAGCGTCCGAATAACATGCCTCTGGCCTATTACCTCATCAAAGGTCTGTGGACGCCACTTCCTTGCTGATACTATGTATGACATTAATCTTTCTCTCCCACAAATTAACTGATAACTAGTGTAACTACTCAGGTTGTTTAGACTGTAGTCTGTTAGGACTGCGCAAAGAACGAATCAAGGCTCCCAACACCTTTTCAGACTCTACAAGTT
>QIDP01000061.1 GCA_003229375.1 Nitrospirota bacterium | reverse complement strand
TAGCTGTGAAACCAATTTTTAAGCACAAATCAAGGCAATAAGGAATTTTAACCCATATATTATGGAATACTTTTAAACAGGCTTTATTAAGATAAATAATTTACTGAAAAGTGTCCACTAAAAAAGTTTGATATTACTTTTTATTCTGCTGGATTACCGGTAAGTAAAGTGGTAGAATTAAGATCAAAAATTGATAGTGAGAGAAAAAAAAATTGTAATATACTCAGTTAGGAGGGGACAATGACCAGTTTTAAGGATCGTATTATTCGCGCTGCTAAGTTAGATGTTAAGCTGTATGAAGAGGTTGAAGCTGATAAGGGGGCACTAGGCCAGGCCATGGGTGTTGTTATCCTCTCCAGTATTGCAGCCGGAGTAGGAAGCGCTGGAATAGGTGGGCTTGTCGGGATTTTGGTAGGGGCAATCGGAGCCCTTATCGGGTGGTATGTCTGGGCCTATCTCACTTACATTATTGGCACGAAATTCCTTCCAGAACCACAGACCAAAGCAGATCATGGTGAATTGTTGCGAACCATCGGCTTTGCGAGCTCACCAGGGTTGATTCGAGCACTGGGTATCATCCCGGGATTGAGAGGGATTGTTTTTCTATTTGCCTCAATTTGGATGTTGGTGGCAATGGTGATTGCAGTCAGACAAGCCCTTGACTATAAAAGTACATTACGTGCTGTAGGGGTTTGCATGATCGGCTGGATCATTCAGATATTAATCATTATGTTATTATTTTCTATTTTGGGCGGCCCTGTAAAACCTGTCTAATCCCTAACAGTCATCCGGATCTTTGTCCAGATTTTTGTTGACTTATATTGTACGATCGGATATTTTATCTCTCAAAGGTTTTTTATTGAGAATTACATTAAGGGTTCGCCCAAAATAAGGGCTTGCTCAAAAGGAGGGAAAATGAGCGCTATCATTTTAAAAGACATCAGGTTAAAAGAATATGACCTTGAGAATATGGGACTTTTAAAAAAATTAAGAGAGGAGCATTCCAGCGCCAAACCTGAAGTCTGTATAGAACGCTCAAGGTATATTACTCTGTATTTAAGAGATATGTCTTCCTCTGATGATCCAATTGAAATCAGGTATGCAAAGGCAGTAAACCATTTTCTGTCTAACAAGGGATCCTTCTTTTTTGATGATAATCTACTAGCCGGAACAACTACATCAAAGCCTCTCGGGGCCCCGGTATACCCGGAACTGACAGGGATGGCCATATGGCCCGAACTGGATACAATAAGTACAAGACCCCAAAACCCGCAAATATTATCCAGGGAGGATGCTGATGATTTAAACTTTGATATATTTCCATATTGGATGGAGCGCAACGTCCTTGAATATACCCGTAAAAAGTACAATGATCCAAAATGTATCAGATTATTTCAACAATTTGTCTTTTTCTTAGCAAGCAAAGCCGGCACTATTTCCCATACGGTACCCAATTACAAGGTAGCCTTTGAGAAAGGGGTAGAATATATTATTGAAGAGGCCGCTTCAAGAGAAGCCAGGATAAAAAACAACGGAAATCTCACAGGAGAGAATAAAGAGAAACTGGAATTTTACCAGGCTGTACAAATAGCCATGAAAGGGGTTATAGCCTACGCGCAAAACCTAAGTAAGAAGGCGGCTGAACTGGCCAAAACAGAAAAAGACCCGGCACGAAAGGAAAACTATCTCAAAATGGCCGGGGTCTGCGCCAGGGTTCCGGCCAAACCGGCCAGGACATTCCGTGAGGCTATTAACTCTTTATGGATAGTACAGGTAGCAATACACGCTGAGAATATAAATATGGCCATGAGCCCGGGCAGGCTTGACCAAATTCTTTACAAGTATTATAAGGAAGATATCGATAAAGGGACTTTGACAGTCAAGGAAGCCATAGAACTGATAGGCTGCCTCTGGTTAAAGCTTACAGATAATACCAATCTTGTTCCTGAGACAGCGGAAGAGCTCTTTGGCGGCGCAGGGACGGTACCCGCGGTAACTATTGGAGGTGTTGATGAAGATGGAGAAGATGCTGTTAATGATCTTACCTATATTATGCTCAGGGTTACAGAGTTGTTAAAGACGAAAGACCCCAGTATGAATGCCCGTTACCATTATGAGAAGAATACCGACGGGTATCGCGACAGAGTAGCCGGAGTTATTGTCAGCACAAGGGCGGTTCCTGCATTTCATAACGATGTTGCAGACATCAAAACCCTTGAAAACCAGGGCACCAAACTTGAGCATGCAAGGGACTATGCTATTATCGGCTGTGTGGAATTAGCGTCTGCCGGCAGGAGTTATGACGCCTCAAGCTCCATTATGTTTAATCTTGTATCTACCCTGGAATTGACCTTATACAATGGAAAAAGGCCTGTCACAGGAGATGATCAAATAGGACCGGAGACAGGAGATCCCGGGCAGTTTAATAGTTTTGAGGATTTCCGGGAGGCATTTAAGACCCAGTTAAAATGGCTTATAGGCGAGGCAATTCAATTAAACGAGTATTTTGGGAGGGTTCATCAGGAGATTTTACCAACCCCCCTGCTATCATCCTTCCTTGAAGGCACAATGGAAAAGGGGAAAGACCTTATATTTGGAGGGGCCTTATATAATTCATCCGGAGCAACACATATTGGATTTGCCGATACTGTGGATTCTTTAAACGCCATTGAAAAAGCGGTATTTATTGACAAAAAATATACCTTTGCGGAAATCATTGATGCCCTTAAAGTCAATTTTAAAGGCCATGACAAACTTCATTCATATCTTGTCTATAAAACACCCAAGTATGGTACAGAAGATCCAATAGCAGTGAAAAATTCCCAAAATCTGATCCGCTTCCTATACGAATTTTATCAGGGTCATATTAACTACCGCGGAGGAAGATACAGACCCGGATACTGGACAATGACAAATCATGCGGGGCAGGGAAGGCTTTCCGGCGCCCTTCCTAATGGAAGGAAGGCAAATAAGGTATTTGCCAGCGGTATTACTCCTGTATCGCAGGCCGCTAATAACATTTCTGCGTGCCTTAAATCAATAGGGGGACTGGACAACCTCTGCATTCCAGGCGGAGAGGCCCTTAATCTGAAATACCCGAATATTGAGGGCGAAGAGGATATTAAAAAATTCGGCCAGGCTGTTGAGGCATATTTCCGTTACGGCGGTCTCCATGTACAGTTTAATATCATGTCTTACGAGACCCTCCTCGACGCCAGGCAAAATCCGGAAAAATACCCTGAACTCCTTGTAAGGGTTTCCGGTTATTCGGCCTACTTTAATGACCTTAATGAGGCAATGAAGGATGAGATTATTACCAGGACAGCATACGATGTAAAAAGCGGAAGGGCTGTTCCCTTCCCTGAGTCTGATAGGTCAATGTTGGGCTTTGAATAAAAAGATCTGGCTCATGTGAAACGTTTATTGTTAATTTTGGGATTTGTAACTATTCAGCTATTCTCCCCCCCTTTGGAAAAGGGGGAGACCTGAATAGTTACTGGAATTTTAAAAAAGGAGGTAAAGAATATGCTGGCAATGGATGTTCCAATTGCGGTGATGGCAGGTCTTGTGCTATCCGAGGCCGGGCAAAAGATGATCGAGAGTAAAGACAGGGAAAAGACAACTTTTATGCGAATCGTAATACTTATGTACGCTGCCCTCTTTATAACACCAACTCCATTTTATTATCTATTGGGATGGCCGGCCTGGGAGGTAAATTTTCTATGGAAATGGGTTGACCATATTCACGACCATCCCCTAAGGGCTGCTTTTTCCTATGCACTTTTCGCCCTTGCAGTGATTCCTACATATCTTGGATTTGAACTCGGGCGTTTCTTTATCTTAAAGGGGAAGTATCGTTGGGTACGTATATGCTATATAGCAATGCTTGTTCTGGTTGGCATAATAATATTTCTCCTGAGGGATATAACATTTAATATTGCGAGCACCTACGAGAGATATGAAGCAAGAGAGTTCTATTCTTTCTGGTCCCATCCATTTGTTACCGGTTGGGCAATAACCTCCCTCTACTTCTGGGGATCTTTGGTTATCTTTTATAGATGGCTTAGAAAGAAAAAATAAATATAGCTGGCCCTGAAAGGGATTTTTATATGTATAATTTTGTATAAATGGAGGTTTTTAAATGTTAGGCAAAATTTTAAATTTTTTCTTCTTTCGTGGTTTCAGGGTAAAACAAACCAAGAAAAAATTTCTTAATTGTCTGGAATCTGAACTCGCAGAAGAATTCCTCCAATTACTGCTTAATCTAATGAGTCTCGTGTTTTTTCTGCATAAGGATTTTAGGCGAAATATCAAGGATTTTAACGGGAGATACCTATTCAGGAGTAAGGACAATAAGATTACCGTAGCGGCCATATTTAAAAATAACAGAATGACGGTTCTTGAAAAGGCAATAGACAATACAAACGTCACCGTAATTTTTAAAGACCAGCGGGCTCTTATGAAATTTATCCTTTCTCCTAAACCGGATATCCTTGGTTCCATACTTAAGCAGGATGTGACTCTTGATGGCAACCTGAACTATCTGAGCAAGTTTGCCTATATGGCAAAACATCTTCAGTTAATGGTATCCGGAGGAATATGATAATGACTTTACTGCAAAAACTTCAAAAACAGGGTAGCCGCAACCTTTAGGTTGCGTAAGTGGCTGATCTATAACAAGCTTTTTCGCAGGCTAAAGCCTGCGGCTACCAATTTCGGGGTTTTTGCAATTACGAGTATGAGCAGGAATGAAGAACAGCCATCAATATTTGATATACATCACTTTGCCCTTGATGACGGACCGGGTATAAGGACAACAGTATTTCTAAAAGGCTGTCCCCTCGCGTGCCAGTGGTGCCATAATCCGGAATCTATAACCAGCGATCAGGAAATCGCTTTTTATCCTCATCTTTGCATAAACTGCGGGGACTGCAAAACAGTTTGCCCGGAAGATGCTATACGCCTTGACAGCACTGACAGGATTGATCGGGAGATGTGCACGGTCTGCGGCAAATGCACTGACGAATGTCCTTCCACGGCATTAAAATCTATTGGCAGGTATTACTCTGTTGCAGAATTGCTTGATATCCTTAAAGACGATCATCTTTTCTATGAGACCTCAAAGGGAGGAGTAACCTTTTCAGGTGGTGAACCAGTACTCTATATGGATTATGTTGGAGAAATAATGAAGGGATTAAAAAATGATAATATCCATATAGCAATTCAGAGCTCGGGACTATTCGATATGTCAGAGTTTAGATCAAAACTGCTTCCATATATTGATCTGATTTATTATGATATTAAATTTGTTGATCCTGTACAACATAAAAAATATACAGGCAAAAGCAATATACAGATATTAGATAATTTTGTTGAGCTTATCAAAGTGGCCGGCGTGCAGATTATCCCGAGAGTGCCTCTTATCCCGGGGATTACAGCAATCCCGGACAATCTAATACAGGTAGCAAAGTTCTTGAAAAACACAGGATGCCAGGGATATCAGCTCCTTCCATACAATCCGGGAGGTATCCCCAAAAAAAATTCAACAGGAAGACCGGTTTCTCACAATCTTTCTTCGTCCATGCATGATATTAATGAAGAAAAAAAACTGAGAATCCTTTTTCAGAAAAGCTTTACAACCCCTTAATATTCCTCTACCTCCATTTGCCGGAATAGGCCTGCATATAACTCTTCTGCCAGTTCCTGATGCCCCTTTACCGCTTCTTGAAATTTGAACCAGTGAAAATTTTCAAACCCCGTTTTTTTATGATATTTATCAGAGAATATTTTCAAGGCGCTTAAGAGTCCTTCATGGTAATTGTCCGGTAAGCCAACCACTTCTCTATCCACTGCCTCTTCAAACCAGTCATCTTCATCGTACTCCTTAAAATCCTTTAGCAATTCCTTGTAACGGCTAACTCTATGTTTACGCTCTTTATCCTTGCCGTAAAAATTTCTTCCGATTGCGTTTTCTATATCCTCTTTTAATTTTTCCCATTCTTCACCGATTTCCTTATCATCTACATTTCTGTTTAGGTATGACTTATATTTCTTAAAAATATTTTCAGCCGCTTCAATGATACGTTTTGTGTTGTTTACCTCTTTGTTACGTGATACCAACCTTTCATCCCCCCAGACAAGTCCAGGAATATCAGGTAAATGCTGGGCATCCGCGTGACCAATATCAGGGGTTATCTTCTCAAACAACCCACCCATGCCATTGAAATAGTCAAAATAACCGGCAAAGTTCTGATGTGCCCAGGTATCGGCGTAACAATGGGTGGTTACCCCGATTCTATAAAGATCCCCTGTTGACAGGGCATTATCCATCAATATATTGGCGTTCTTACTGTTTGGAGTTGTATTCAGAATATGCATCTTGCCATCTTTACGTCTTGCTAAGTCGTTTTCATATTCACCCGGGACAAAATGGAAACATGGATAAATTCTCATTAACTTGCTTTTGGGCTTTAAAATATTCATGGTCTGAGAAATATGATTCTTATATTCATCGCTTTTGCCTTCATTGATTGTGAATATAAGACAGTTGTCATCTACGTATTGAGAAGAATAGGCGATTGTGTAACTGTCTGCATAGTCAAATCCTGCTCTCTTGGCCAGAATATAAGTAATATAGTAGTGAAATTCATAGTCCATAATAACTTTCTCCTTTCCTTATTATTTATATATAGCAATTAAACCATAAGATTCTTATCTTTTTATCATTGTTCAGGCAATCTTTCTGAATATCTTTTCTGACAGTAGAAATCTATCATTGCTAAAAAACAAAGTCAAGAATATTCTTAAATATTCTCCTTATTTAGAAATAAATCTCTGGCTATGGGGATTTTTTTATGATATTCTTTTTAATTATGAATTCGGTTAAAAATAAAAAATAAGGAGGAAAATATATGTACAAGCTTCGAGTCAGGAATCACTTTGTATCTACAGCAATTTTTATGGTTTTGGTACTGGTGTTATGTCTTGGTACAACAACCGTATGTGCCATGAAGACTACCGACAACATTGTAGGATTAAATATCTTTGTGGAGATAGCAAAAAAAGAGAATCCCGCAGTGGTTAATATAAGTACCACATCGAAGACGAGATTTAAACACCCCGGTAAACACCCTAGAAGGGGCTTTAGAGGCCCGAGGTCCCCATTTGGTGACAAGGATTTCTTTGGGGAGTTCTTTGATAAATTCTTTGGGGAGATGCCTAAGGATATCCCGAAGAGGAGTCTTGGATCAGGTTTTATTATAGATAAGTCGGGATATATACTTACAAATAATCACGTTATAGCAGATGCAGAGGAGATAAAGGTTACGCTGGATAATGAAAAGGTGCATGATGCAAAGGTGGTCGGTTCTGATTCTAAGACAGACATTGCCTTGATAAAGATTGAAGTAAAGGAGGATCTCCCTGTTGTTGTAATGGGCGATTCTGACAAATTAGAGGTAGGTGAATGGGTGATAGCAATAGGAAATCCATTTGGATTGAGTCATACCGTTACTGTCGGGGTGATTAGCGCAAAGGGGAGGAGGGGTATAGGTCCGGGGCCTTATGATAACTATATCCAGACAGATGCCTCTATAAATCCCGGCAACAGCGGAGGCCCGCTTATAAATACAAGGGGTGAGGTAATCGGAATCAATTCGGCAATAATTGCCGGGAATACAGGTGGAAATATCGGAATAGGTTTTGCTATTCCTATAAACATGGCAAAAAATATACTCGATGATCTGAAAGAGAAGGGATCTGTTACACGTGGGTGGCTTGGTGTGATGATTCAGAAGGTTACCCCTGATCTGGCAAAATCATTTAATCTATCAGAGAGTGAGGGGGCATTGGTAGCAGATGTCATGCCAAAAAGCCCTGCTGAGAAGGCAGGATTGAAGCGCGGGGATGTGATTATTGAGTTTAACGGGAAGAAGATAAAATCGATGGAGGAACTTCCGATGATAGTAGCCTCCACTAAACCAGCTTCTATGGCAGAGGTGGTTATCATAAGAAATGGCAAAGAAAAGAGGGTAAAAGTGGCCATAGCAGAGTTAAAGGATGAAAAGAAGACATTACTGAGTACCAGGAAGTTGGGAATGAATGTACAGGATATAACACCAGAGATAGCTCAGAGTCTGGGTCTGGAAAAGAGTGATGGAGTTTTGGTAGCAAACGTTGAAGTAGGGAGCGCTGCTGAGAATGCTGGAATATTACGCGGTGATGTTATTGTCCAGGTAAACAGACAGGATATCAAGAATATTAATGATTATAAAGAGACTATGGATAAGGGAAGGGAAGGAGATACTATCCTTTTCCTTATTAAGAGAGGCAGCAGCACTATATACGTTGCGCTCAAAATGGAGGAAGAAGGGTAAACAATCGAATTTGCAAACCCGGCCTTTCGGTTTTGATATTTGATAGTTTTAAATGAAAAGCTCTAAGAAGTTCAAAAACCGGGATATTGAGTCTATAAAGAAAAAGATAGAATATCTTCGTAATAACATCCTTTATCATGACAGGAAGTATTATGTAGAGGATAATTCTGAGATATCTGATTACGAGTATGACAGATTATTAAGAGAACTTAAGGAGTTAGAAAATACCTATCCTCAGTTTATCTCTCCGGACTCACCTACACAGAGAGTAGGAGGAGAACCTGCCGGGAAGTTCCGGACTGTAGAGCATATGGTTCCAATGCTCAGTCTGGACAATACCTATTCCCACGATGAACTCATAGAGTTTGATACAAGGGTAAAAAAAGGCCTTGATGGTGAGGAACCGGAATATATTGTCGAATTGAAGATAGATGGCCTGGGAGTTGCCCTTATCTATGAGAATGGCCTGTTCATTAGGGGTGTTACGAGGGGGGATGGGACAAGGGGGGAGGATATAACACAAAACCTGAGGACTATAAGGTCAATACCTCTGAAGATAGAGGTCGATAATCCTGCCCTCAGTTATATAGAAGTACGTGGCGAAGTCTTCCTTACCCATCAGGGCTTTGAAAGGATTAATGCAGAACGCGAAGATAGGGGTGAACCCCTCTTTGCCAACCCCAGAAATGCTGCAGCAGGTTCTCTCCGTCTTCTGGATCCGTCTATCACTGCCTCACGTCCACTCGATATCTTTTTATATAATATCAGCTATGTGAGGGATTCTGTATTTAAGACCCATTTTGAATCCCTGCAGACACTTAAGAGACTCGGTTTTAAGACGAATCCTGATACTATCTTCTGCAGAGATCTTCAGGAGGTTCTGCATTATGTAGGGATATGGAGGGAAAAGAAGAAGGAACTCGATTATGATGCAGATGGTCTGGTGATAAAGGTAAATTCATTAGAGCACCAGAAGAGACTGGGCAGCACAACAAAACACCCCCGCTGGGCAATAGCATATAAATATCAGGCCGAGCAGGCACTCACAAGGATAGAAGAGATAATTGTGCAGGTGGGGAGAACAGGTTCACTTACACCGGTTGCTATGCTTGAACCTGTAAGGCTCGCTGGTTCTACAATAAAGAGGGCTACCCTTCACAATGAGGATGAGATAATACGTAAGGATATACAGATTGGTGATATTGCTATTATAGAAAAAGGTGGGGAGGTAATCCCCAAGGTCCTGAGGGTAGTCAAGGAGAAAAGGAAAGGGAATGAGGTTCGGTTCAAGATGCCGGATAGGTGTCCGGTCTGTGGAGCAGCGGTCTTCAGACCTGAGGGGGAGGTTGTTTCAAGGTGTACCGGTTCTGCATGTCCGGCCCAGTTGAAAGAGAGGCTGCATCATTTTGCAGCGCGAACAGCTATGGATATAGATCATCTCGGTCCTGCTATAATAGATCAATTGGTAGAGAAGGACATTGTGAAGGATGTTGCAGATATCTATTCCCTTGATCTTGCAACCCTGAGCGGTCTTGAGAGGATGGCTGAAAAGTCAGCCCGAAATCTCCTGAATGCCATTGCGAGGAGTAAAGAAGCAGGGTTTCAGAGACTGGTTTATGCCCTTGGAATACGTTATGCGGGGGAGAGGATAGCACAGATCATCTCTCAGGAGTATTCATCCATGGATGATCTGATAAAGGCCGGGAGAGAGGATTTGGAGTCTATCCAGGAGATCGGACCCAGGGTGGCAGAGAGCATAGTAGTCTTCTTTTTACAGGAGGAGAACTGTAGCGTATTGAAAAAGCTTAAGGCTGCCGGGGTGGATATGCATAGGAAAAGAGAAGAGAAAAAGGGTTATCTTCTGGAGGAGAAACAGTTTGTCCTGACAGGGACACTAGAGAAATTCACCAGGGATCAGGCAAAAGAGATGATAAAGAGACTTGGAGGCAGGGTCACCTCCTCTGTCACAAAAAAAACCGACTATGTAGTGGCGGGAAGAGATCCGGGTTCCAAATATGACAGGGCAAAGGAGCTTGGAGTCACCATAGTTGATGAAAAGGGGTTTATTAAATTGATCGGCTAAATTCAACATACTCCATGTTCACCGGGCTTGCCGGATCGAGCTCAAAAATCATGTTCTCTCTTCAGAGATATTTCTCAAGAATTTCCCTTGAAAACAATTATTGACAGCTAACTTCAATACGTGATATATAATCAAATATAGTCAAAGTAAAGGAAGCAACCATGCCGGCAGTAAGCCCGGGGAACATGGAGTATGTTGGGATATCTTTTCCTCACTTGGGCTTTTAAGGTGAAAATATGAACCAATCGAAAATCGACATTCGAAAATCGAAAATAATTCATGCATTTTTTGCAGGGGGGATACTCCTGTCCATCTTTTTGATTATCTCCTGCTCTGATCCTGCTGTTGCCAAGAAGAAGCACTTTGAGAGGGGGATGGCCTATCTTGAAAAGGAAGAAGTAAATGCCGCCATTATAGAGTTTAAAAATGTGATTCAGATAGATCATGAGTATGCTGAGGCCCATTACCGTCTTGGAGAGGCCTATGTAGAAGCCGGAAGGATTGATTCAGCCCTTAAAGAGTTGAAAAAGGCTGTGGACCTAAAACCCTCCCTTGAAAATGAGACCCTCCTACCCCTGGCCAGGGCATATCTGGGAAAGGGGGAATATGACGAGTCCCTGACCAGACTCAATAGACTTTATAAAGAGAGATCAGAAGATCCCTCTATCCTGAACCTCCTCGGCTCTGCCCATGCAGGGAAGAAAGATGTTCAGAAGGCAAGGGATTATTTCATGAAGGCCCTGAAGATTGACCCCCTCCTTGTCTCTGCCCATGTCAATCTCGGCAGGCTTTATCTCCTGGAAGAAAGAGTTCAAGAGGCACGTGGTAAATTTGAAGAGGCACTGAAGATCGATTCCAGTGATCTTCCTGCCCTCTATGCCATGGCAGGACTCCTCTCCGAAGAAAAAAAGAATGAGGAGGCTATACAGAGATATATAGAGATACTGAAGATCGATCCCAAACAGTTGTATGCACGCATCTCTCTGGCCAATCTCTACCTGGTTTCACAAAGATACCCTGAGGCTATTACACAGGCAGAGGAGATCAAGGAGCTGCGGCCCAAATTTGCTGAAGGATATTTCTTCAAAGGCGCGGCCCTCCTGATGCAGAATAATGTTGACGATGGGATCACAGAACTGCAAGATGCCCTTAAGTATAACAGAGACCATGCAGGTGCCCACTACCTCCTCAGCATTGCAAACTATTCAAAAAAATATTACCAGCAGGCAATCACCGAGGCAGAGACCGCCATCCGGTTAAAGCCCGGATTGACCCAGGCAAATATGATCCTTGCCACCCTTTACCTGGGACAGGGATGGTATGACCGTGCCATAAAACAGGGTATGAAGATAGTCGAAGCAGACCCCGGAAATGCCCTGGCCCACAATATCCTCGGGACAGCCTATATAAGGAAAAAGGAATATGACAGGGGCTTTCAGGAACTATCACAGGCATTAGAGATCGATCCGGAATTTGCTAAGACCTATCTGACACTTGGAAGTTACTATCTTCTTAAAGGGAAATCCGGTGAGGCTGTAGAGGCATACAAGACTGCGATTAAACTTAACCCCGGGGACATGGAGGCACGGATCGGCATTGTCCTGACCTATATAAATGAGAAGAGATTTGATAAGGCGATCCAGGAGTGTGAGGATGGATTAAATGCCTCACCCCAAAATGTAATCCTGATCAATCTTAAAGGTATGGCCTATCTCGGGAACAAAAAGATGGGGAAGGCGGTCAAGGCATTTGAAGAGGCAATTGAGATCAGCCCTCAATTTGCTGCCCCCCGCTTTAATCTGGCCAATCTCTACCTGAGACAGAAAGAGACGGAAAAGGCTGTTGAGCAGTACAATCTTGTATTAAAAGAAAACCCGAAGAATTACAGGGCCATGATCGCCCTTGGCAACCTTATGGAGCAGGAAGGAAAGATAAATGAGGCCATTCAACAGTATGAAAAGGCCGGCAAAGGGGAGAAGCCTGTCAGCGCCCTCCTCTCCCTCAGCAGGCTCTATATGAAGAATAAAAATATTGAAAAGGGGATCGATGCGGCAAAGAAGGCCGGGGCCCTGAACCCAAAGATTCCCCATGTTCACTACCTTCTCGGGATCGCCTATACTGCTAAAAAGGATCTTCAAAACGCCATAATAGAGTTTGAACAGCTCCTTGAACTGGCCCCTGAGTCGCCGGTGCCTTATTATCATCTTGGCAATATATATATCACAAAGAGAGACGACTCAAGGGGAATCAGATTCCTGAAAAAGGCGGTTGAACTCAACCCCAAATATACCCCGGCCATGATGAGTCTGGCTGTGGCATATCAACAGATGGGGAAGAACAAAGACGCAATTGCAACCTATGAGCGACTCATATCGATCACCCCTGACCTTGTCCCTGCCCTTAACAACATATCATGGCTTTATGCAGAAGAAGGGGAAAGATTTGATGAGGCATTATCGTATGCCAGGAAGGCTGTATCCCTCCTCCCGGATGATGGCCAGATAGTAGATACCCTGGGATGGGTCTACCTGAAAAAGGGGCTCTATCAGGATGCGGTTAAGAGCTTTAAAGAGGCAGTAAATCTCTCCCCAAAACACCCGACCATACGATACCATTTAGGCCTGGCCTATTCAAAGGCTGGAGATAGAGAAAAGGCAAAGCAAGAAATCAGAAGCTCCCTTTCACTTTCCTCAGCATTTCCTGAGGCAGAAGAGGCAAAAAAGCTGTTAGAAAGGCTATGATATCAGCAATTCCGGGTGAACAAAGAAATCCCAACATACTCTAAGCGTACAAAATCGTTTTAATATAGCTATCATAACGCCTTAATTAACAGTATGTTACAATTCATCGAGAATTGTTTTTATAAATTTTTTGCTGACATATTGGAGCAACTGTGATATAATAAATTTTTGTAACTACAGGTGGATAGTCTATAGGTATTTAGCTGAATAGTGAGGAAGAAATATGCGAGATCATACAAATAAGGGAATTGCATTATCAATTCGGCC
>QIDP01000150.1 GCA_003229375.1 Nitrospirota bacterium | reverse complement strand
ATAATAAACCATGTCAAGAAAAATTTAAGGGCTGATAGGCCCTATAAGATAGAATTTCTTAAGATGTTGTTAAAAAGTGGGGGATGGCAAGCAAAAAATCCCCCTAACCCAAAAAAAATATAGTAAATTCAGCTCTTTTGTGATAGAATTAAAACAAAGTTAATAATTTAACATATTGTATAAGAAGATGTTATCAGATAATGAATGATAGTGATTATATAGAAAAAAGAATCAGGAAACTATTAAAAGAGAGAAATGCTATCCTCCTCGCCCACAACTATCAGAGGGATGAGATTCAGGAGATTGCAGATATTAGTGGAGATTCACTTGCTCTGAGTCAGGAGGCAGCAAGGACCGATGCAGAGGTTATAGTCTTCTGCGGAGTCCATTTTATGGCTGAAAGCGCATCTATCCTTTCACCTGACAAGACTGTTCTCCTCCCAAATCTGGATGCAGGCTGCCCTATGGCTGATATGGTAACAGTGGAGAAGCTAAGGCAAAAAAAAGCTGAATATCCAGGTATACCCGTTGTCTGCTATGTTAATTCATCTGCTGCGGTAAAGGCAGAGAGTGATATATGTTGTACCTCTGCCAATGCTGTGAGAGTGATCAATTCCTTGAATGATTCAAAAAGGATTCTGATGATCCCTGATATGAACCTATCATATTATGCCGCGAAATTTACAGACAAGGATATAATTCCATGGAAGGGGTTCTGTCCAACTCATCATAGGATAAAGGTGGAGGATGTAATGAGGATGAAAGAGAAACATCCGGAGGCTAAATTGGTAGTACATCCAGAGTGCACCCCTGATGTAGTGGCACTTGCCGATCATGTGTGCAGCACCTCGGGGATGTACCGGTATGCCCGCGAAACCGATGCAGCAGAGTTCATTATAGGAACAGAGATGGGAATTCTCTATCGCCTGAGGTTGGAAAATCCTGACAAAAGGTTCTATCTTATCTCTGATGATCTTATCTGCAATAATATGAAGGTGACAGTTCTAAAGGATGTAGTTTTTGCCTTAGAGAATATGGTCAATGTAATTAACGTCCCGGAGCATATCAGGATTCCAGCGAGGAAGGCCCTTGAACGTATGTTAAAGGTGCCAAGGGATTAAAATATCAAATATCAAAATAACCAATAAAAAGTAAATATATTTTTGAATACTGTCTATATCCTGATTTCCTCTATTCGCATATTTGAGAAATATGCTTGTCTATATTTACCTTTAAAATGTATATTTTGATATTTGATATTATTGGGGCGAAGCTCTTAAATTCGAATCAAGTTAGAACCTCTCTCTCAGTATTATTATCTCTACCCTCCTGTTTTTTGCGCGATTTTCAGGAGTAGGTGGAAATCGTGGTTTATATTGTGCATAACCAACAGCAGAGAGGCGTGCCGGAGAGATACCCTCTTCTATGAAGGACCTCAGCACGTTACCTGCCCGCCCTGATGAGAGCTCCCAGTTAGAAGGAAACCGTTCAGTATTAATGGGGATATCATCGGTATGTCCTTCAATCACTATCTTATATGTGGTTTCCTTCAGGATAGATGACACCTTTCTGAGAAATATTTTTGTATCTTCTAATATTCTGGTATCCCCTGATTTGAAGAACGCCCCTCCCCTTGCATAGAGGACAATTCCGCGTGTATCAGATGTAATTTCCATATCCCTTGATAGGTTTTCATCTGTGATGATCTTTTCTATCTCTATCTTCACCTGATCCAATTTTTCCTCAAATTCTATCTCTTCTGGCATTGTCCCGCCAAGGGCATCGCCCAGCGCCTTCATGGCAAATCTATACTTCTCAGAATCCACCGAGGATATAGAAAAGAGTAAGATAAAAAAGGTAAGAAGGAGTGTCATCATATCCCCATAGGTGATGAGCCACCCCATTTCCTCGGCCGACTCTTCTTGCCCTTCTTCCTTTATAGCAATATATTCCGAGTCTGATAGCATCTTTTTCATAATTTATCTTCGGGTTCTAATCCCTCTTGTACCTTTTAATATAGTCTGATAGTGGGCGGCCCGCAGATCCGGCGGGAGGAACGAGTTTAACTTCCTCTCAATGATCCTTGGATTAATCCCCGCTTGTATCATAATAACCCCTTCGATTATTATCCTGGTCCTTAACATCTCATCATCTGTCCTCGATCTCAGCTTTTCTGCTACCGGCATAAAAAAGAGGTTGGCCATCATTGCCCCATAAAATGTAGTTAATAATGCCATCGCCATCCCGGAACCGAGCTTCTCAGCAGATGCAATTCCACCTATACTCCTTAACATGGCAATTAAGCCGATCAATGTGCCTATCAGCCCGAAGGCAGGGGCGAATTTTCCGCCTGTCCTGAATATGTGCTCCCCACCTCTGTGTCTTACCTGTACAAAATCTGATTCAGTCTCCAATACATCCCTGATAAAATCTGCAGGGTGTCCATCTATTACCATCTCGAGTCCCAATCTGATAAATCTATTATTGCTGGTTCTTATATCCTCCTCCAGACTCAAGAGAGATCTCTGCCTCGCCTTCATTGCGAGCCGTACCATCAAAGCTATAACCCATGAGGGTGGTTGAATATCCCGTCTGAATATCTGCATTAAGACACCCATAACATTAAAGACCCTTGGTAATGGAAAGCTGATGAAGAGAGCAGCGAGTGTGCCTCCAAAGGTAATCATAATGGATGGAATACTCAGAAATATCTCGAATCCCCCTTGCCGGAATATGGCTATGAATAGTAAAGCTACCCCGCTTACTATGCCAAGAATGGTCGACATCTCAATCTATTCTCCTTTTGGACTGTAGTAATTCACGCTGTCTCTTGAATGTATATCCAATTATCTCTTCCTTGTCATCCTCGTTTATTGCAATAAACTCAATAGCTAGCTCATGACTGTCCTTCTGGTTCTTTTCGTTCCCTGTTTCTGTTATCCTTACCACCTCTCCAAGAGCTATAACAGTAAATTGAGGAGTGCCGGGTGGAGATATGGTTAACTTTAAGACAGTCCCCTTATCTACCTTTTTGTTGCAGGTCAATCTTAACCCAACACCACTGATATCAAGGCATATTCCTTCGCTTCTCTGCTCTCCGGTTATAATATCTTTCTGCTTCAGGAGGCCAAGGATCATATCCAATTTTTCATATATATCTTTAATAACCCTAACAAGTGTGGGATCAAGATGAGCTATCTGCCTTCTTGTCTTGCTATCCCATGACTGGATTTCAAATAAATAGGATTTTTCCATTCTGTCTTGTGTTCTACGGGTAATATATTCATCCTTAATATCTTTATATTCATCTTTACTTATTACAGTAAATATTACAGGAAATGAATCCTCCACTCTGGCAAATCTTCTCCCTTCATCTCTTTCATCCATGCTTTCCATAATTCACCATCCTCCTGTGGTTTCATTCTTTACATACAACTTTTGACATTGCACCAAAATATTATCAGAAAGACTATATATTTGTCAATTTTGTAAATATCTATCAAAATATCCAATTACCACTGTTGTATATTCATCCCCTGCCTTTATAAGGGTTCCACCATGAATTGCTCCTGATATTATCCATATCTCTTTTGGTTCAGAGGCTGCATTGAATAGTCTCTGTATATCAGAGGATATCATCTGCTCATCCTCCTCTCCTCCTATAAGCATAATAGGGGTGGGCTGTAATTTATGGATTACATCAATAGGAGATATAGTTCCAATATCAACCCAGAAGTATAGTTCGTATATCCAGATTGATATCTGTAAAAAAGGAATTGTGGGGAGAAAATAGATTGATTTTATGACTATAGCTGCCTGTTCCTCAAGGGAGGTGAAGGGACTATCTGCAACAATCACCTTTATATCCCTCTGTTCCACTGCAGTCAGTATTATCACCGCGGCTCCCAGAGAAAAACCATAAGCACCCAGTCGGTCAGGGTCGACATCTCCCCTTCCCTTCAGGTATTCAATTGCCCCCTTTAAATCTTTCTGTTCAAGATACCCTATTGATGTCCTTTTCCCATCACTCTCACCATGTCTTCTGAAATCGAAGAGTAATACATTGTAATGAGCCTCGATTAATCGATTTGCCAGATCTGTAAAATCTGATTTGTTTGCTCCTAATCCATGACATATTATGATAGTCGGTAATCGTTTGATCTCTGATCCAGATACCTGCTCACCATGAATGAACCATCCTCTTAATATCAAACCATCAGTACTCCTGAATGTGACATCTTCGTACTTGAGGTCATATTTGGATGGTGGTATATGGAGTGGGTATCTGGGAGGATGGGTATTGATATAGACTAAGAGGGCGCTGATAAAAAATATTATAAAAACCAGATATAGGATAATCTTCATGATCATCCATTGTTAAAACCTATATGAAAGATTTATACCTAAGAGGTTAACAAAAGTGCTGTATGCGCCATTAGCCCGACCGTTTTCCTGAGAGAGTGATGGATTGGGCCCGCCTATATCATTACTCTTTCTTGCCTCCTCAAAGAATAGAACCCCATAGGTAAGCTCTGTATTAAAATTTCCTCTTGTATACCCGGCGCCCACTGATAGTCCATGCCGATTTCCACCGGGTATAAGAGGGGTATATGTATCTCCTGGCATTGGAGTGGTGTCAAAATAATATCCGCCCCTCAATTTCAATGACTTCAACAATTGGTACTCCATGCCGAAGTGATATGAAAAGACGTCATTCCACTTGAGGTATGTGGTCTCTTTATCTTTAGGGAGATCTTTTTCGTTTGCAAAGTCTACAACTAACTCATCGATTGTGGACCACCCTGTCCATGCAATATCAAATGTAAATATCCAATCTTTTATTGTAGTAGTAGCAATACCAACTGTCAGTCTCGGGGGTAGTTTGATATTGCTCGTAATTTTCCCATCAGGAAATGAAGTATTAAATATAGAACTAGGGAGGGTAAAATCTGCATTTCCATCATAATCTATATCAACAGCGCTGCGGTAAGTAATTCCAAAATTTGCAGTATCTGTGATGTGGTAGAGAAGGCCGAGATTATATCCTATACCACTACCTGTGCCATCCATCTTTACCTCACCATCCGGGAGACTTCGAGTACGGAAATCTATGTTTTTTTTCATCTCCAGCTCGGAATAGACGTAATCAAATCCTGCTGCGACAGATATACTCGATGTTACCTGATAAGATATAACAGGATTCAAAAAAAAGGTTTTAATCTCGGATTTTGTTGATATATATTTACCCTCCCAGTCATCCGGCCACTCTGCTACCAGACCAAAAGGGGAAAAT
This sequence comes from Nitrospirota bacterium, assembly GCA_003229375.1. Classification (GTDB taxonomy): domain Bacteria; phylum Nitrospinota; class Nitrospinia; order SZUA-224; family SZUA-224; genus SZUA-224. The sequence continues at coordinate 8,267 of QIDP01000150.1, read as the reverse complement.
ACACCAAATCCTGCAGTTAATTTATTATTTACCCTGTGTGTAACATAGAAATAAGAAGGGAAGAATATATTATCCTCTTCGTCACTGCTCTTGCTCCCGGGGTCTGCACTGTACTCAACAACCGGAGCAATTATAGTTGTACCGGCATAGACCTCTGTCCCCTCAAGCTGACTGATACCTGCAGGATTATAAAATATAGCAGACGGATCATCTGCCAGGGCAGTAAAGGCTTGGGCCATGGCAAAGGCCCTGGCCCCCTGGTCAAATATCCCGAAGCCGGCACCATCTGCCTGATGAACCAGAAGTATGACCATCAGACCCGAAAGCAATAGTGTTCTTAATAAATATTTCATATGCTCCCCCCTCTTTCCTTAAAATTCGAATGTTTTAAGGCTATGCAGGCAGCGCCGAGGATACCTGCATCATCTCCACATGATGCCCTGACAATCCTAACCCTCTCGCCAGGGACCTTATAACTCCTCTCACGCATCTCCTTTGTAGTGTCTGTGATAAATAGATCCCATGCAGCAGCAACCCCACCGCCAATGATTATCAGCCCGATATTCAGAAGATTTACAAGATCAGCAAGTCCTATTCCGAGATGCCTGGACATAGCCCTCAATATATCTCTGGCATAATAGTCCCCCTCCTTTGCCAGATTATATATCATCTCTGATGAAACAGCATCTATATTGTTGTTACTTCTCTCTCTCAAGCCAACCGCATCACCCGAATAATAAGATTCCTTTGCCATTCTAATAATCCCTGTGGCAGAGGCATAGGTCTCAAGGCACCCTCTTCCTCCGCAACCACAGGCGGGACCATCAGGATCCACGATCAAGTGACCTATCTCGCCGCCCATTCCATCTTCACCGTGCCATATATCACCATTAAATACCAATCCCCCGCCGATTCCTGTCCCCAGTGTCAGACAGCAGAAGCTCTTTTCATCTCTGCCTGCCCCCTGCCATCCCTCTCCTATGGCAGCAGCATTGGCATCATTATCTATGAAAAATGGAAGTGAAATATCCTTTGCCAGTCGTGATTTCAGGTCAAAGTCTATCCAGTCCGGAAAGTTTGGGGACTGTGCTATCACTCCTCTATCATAAAAGATAGTTCCCGGAATGCCCAGGCCCACAGAGATAAGCCTCCTGCCCTCTCCCTTTGCCCGTCTATCGATCTCCTCTATCATATCAAGGAGGTTTTTTACAACCCTTTCCTTCCCCTTTTCCACCTCAGAGGATATCTTTATTCTATGGAATATCTCCCCACCCGGGGTAACAGCCGCTGCTCTTATATTAGTCCCGCCCAGATCTATTCCAATGACATAATTCATCATTTAGGCTCTTTCAAAGAAAGGTAAAAGTTACATAGCGCTTCTTCTCAATTCCAGACACCTTTCATCATTCACCTTTCACCTTTACATACCGCATACGAAGATTATATAGGATATCGTCGATCAGCCCTTCTTCATCCTGGGTGAGATTTCCCTTTGTCTTTTCCTTTAATATGTCTAATATATCTATAGTCTCTTTTGCTGCAGGAAGATTCTTTGCCTTATTCTTTGTAACAGGATCTGGAATATCTCCGAAGTAGAACATCACCGAAGTGCTTAGTGAAAGGATAAAGGTGGAAAAATTCAGCTCCGGAAAAGATGATCTGTCCCCTGTCGATGCAGCAGGCCAGGCAGGCTGTTTATCTTCCTTCTCCTCTTCCCTTTTTGTGCCCTTTTCTTTTTCCTCCCCCGAATCTTTAACAGATCTTTTATCTGTTACCTTAAAACCCCTTTCCTTTTCCTTATCTTCTTCTTCCTCTTGAGAATTTTTTATAAATCTTTTATCTGTTACCTTAAAACCATTCTCTTTTTCCTCTTCACCCATTTTTAATTTTCTCCTCTGTATTAAAAATTAATATCACTTTTATCCTGCTTACTGCGTACTTAAATTCATACTTTCAAGTCTCCTGATCCGCTCTTCTATTGATGGGTGTGTACTAAATAGCTTAGTAAGCCCCCTTCCGGTCAGGGGATTAACAATGAACATATGCGCTGTGGAAGGATTGGCATCCATCGGTTTCATCTGAACACCTCTTTGTAATTTTTCTAATGCACGGGCTAAAGGCAATGGATTGCCATTTATCCTTGCGCCACCTTCATCTGCCTGATACTCCCTGGACCTTGATATGGCCATCTGAATTAAAAGAGCAGCAATAGGGGCAAGTATCATCATAGCTATTACAGCAAAGGGATTTCCTCCTCCTCCTCCTTCATCATCACTACTTCTCCCGCCACCGAATATCATGGCCCACCGTGCCATCGATGCCAGCATACTAATGGCCCCTGCTATTGTGGCTGCTATAGTCCCTATCAGTATATCCCTGTGTTTAACATGTGCGAGTTCATGGGCAAGGACACCTTTGAGTTCCTCCCTGCTAAGAAGTTTCATAATCCCATTTGTTACTGCTACTGCTGCATGAGAAGGATTTCTCCCTGTAGCAAAGGCATTGGGTGTATCTTTAGGGATTATATATACCTTTGGCATCGGCAATTCAGCCCTCATGGAAAGCTCTCTTACTATACTGTAAATCTCCGGGGCCTCTGCTTCGGTTACCTCCCGGGCCCTGTACATCTTAAGAACAACCTTATCGCTGAACCAGTATGCCCCGACATTCATGATACAGGCAAAGAAGAAGGCTATCTTGACCCCGCTTCCCCCTCCTAATGCACCACCTGCAAATATAAAGAGAAGAGTCATTCCTGTTAAAAGCACAGCAGTTTTCATTGTATTCATCTTAGTTCCATCCTTTAGAGTTACGAGTTTAACCCGTAACCCGTAACATTATACTCTATTATAACAAATTTATTTCGTACTGCTCCTGGTGAAGATCATAATCTGCTTTTATGATTATCTTTTTGTTGAGTTCCTTCTCTATGGTCTCCAGGTAATAGCTCTCTTCGTCGAATAGGAGATCGGCTACCACCGGGTGGACATTAACAAGTATCTTATTTTTAGAAGAGGAGATATCAACGACCCTCCGGATTTCACGAAAGATCTCATAACATAATGTTGTCGGAGATTTTATACGTCCCCTCCCTTCACAGTAAGGACATGGCGAGCATAGTATCCTGCATAGATTTTCCCTTACCCTCTTACGTGTCATCTCTACGAGGCCGAGCTCGGATATCTTTAATATATTTGTCCTCGATCTATCCGCTTTAAGTGCCTGTTCCAGGGAATTAAATACCTTTTCCTTGCTCTCCGTCTTCTCCATATCGATGAAATCTATAATGATAATCCCTCCGATGTTCCTGAGACGAAGCTGATAAACAATCTCCTTAACTGCCTCAAGATTTGTCTTTAAGGTGGTCTCTTCCGGATCTCGCTTCCCTACGTATTTTCCTGTATTTACATCAACCGCAACCAGGGCCTCTGTCTGTTCGATAATTATATAACCACCGGATTTGAGCCATATCTTGCGCCCCAGCGCCCTTCCGATCTCCATCTCCAATCCATAGGCATCAAATATTGGCTCCTTTCCCTCATATAATGTTATGCGTGGCTTAATATCCGGAGAATATGAATTCACGAGTTCCAGACATCGTTCATACTCCTCCTGCGAATCTATTATCACCCTCTCCACATCCCTGCTATATAGATCCCTGATTGTCCTGGATATAAGATCAATGTCCCTATAAATAAGAGAAGGGGCAGGGGCCTTCTCAGATTTTTGCTTGATGTTCTGCCACAATCTTGTAAGAAAATTTACATCAGCGAGCAGCTCATCTTTGTCCTTTCCTTCTGACACGGTCCTTACAATATAGCCACAACCAGGTGATTTGATCTCCTGTACGACTTTTTTGAGCCGCTTCCTCTCTGCTTCGCTCTCTATACGTCTCGATACCCCCACCTGATCAACAGTTGGCATAAAGACTAACAAGTGACCGGGAAGCGCTATATAAGATGTAATACGTGCTCCTTTTGTCCCTATAGGATTCCTTGATACCTGAACAATTATCTCCTGGCCTTTTTGCAATATCTCTTCAATAGGATATGGCTTAACATCCCTTCTGGAGATGCCCGCTTTTCTGAAGTCGGTCTCATTCTCTTCCAGGACATTGTTGTTGCCTCTCATCTCTCTCTCGTATTCATCCATGATATCAAACACATCTATATCAGAGACATAGAGGAAACCGGCCTTTCCCAGACCTATATCCACAAAGGCTACCTGCATTCCCGGCAGAACCTTTATCACCTTACCTTTATATATGTTTCCGAGAATCCCCTCATATTTTTTATATTCAATATAGAGTTCTACAATAGTATTATTTTCCAGGAGAGCAACTCTTGTTTCTCTCGGATTTGTATTAATGATAATCTCAGAAGTCATATTTTTTTCCTATCCCTCTCTTTTTTTGATCCTTAGGAACTGTACAAGTTGTTTTGGGGCAGTTCCTAAGGATTATGATTATTTGAACTTTTGCTTTTACTTTATCCAAATATTACCACCTATGTTCAAAAAATGTCAACTTAATCTTGTGAGACAGGGGCAAGTTTAAAAATACTCTTGACTTCCCCCCCTTTTGCATGGTTAAATAAGGATATAAATATCGATTTTTTATCTGTAAACTAAGTTTATATGTCTGACATAGCTGAAAATCTGGAAAACGTAAGGGGCCGCATAAGGAGTGCTGCTAAAAGAGCCGGAAGAGACCCTCATGATATTAAATTGGTAGCAGTCACAAAAACCGTTGATCCTCTAAAAATAAAAGAGGCTATATCGTGCGGGGTAACGATATGCGGGGAGAATAGGCTTCAAGAGGCAAGGGAAAAGATTAGAGAGATAGGCCATACTGTCAGATGGCACCTTATCGGACACCTCCAGAGAAATAAGGTAAAATATATCTTCGACCTGTTTGATCTTATTCATTCTGTAGATACTTTCCATTTAGCAAGAGAGATTAATAAAGATGCCAGGAAGAGAGGAAAGACTATTGATGTGTTGATTCAGACGAATCTCTCTGGCGAGGAGTCAAAACATGGTGTGGAGGCAGAAAATATCCTTGATCTTATCAAGGAAATCTCTCTCCTGAAGAGTATTTCTATTCTAGGATTGATGACAATAACCCCTTTTTCAGAAGACCCGGAAGATTCAAGAATATATTACAGACAGTTGATGGATATGAAGAATGTAATAGAAAGGGAAGGGATCGAGGGTGTAGTAATGAAAGAGATTTCAATGGGGATGTCTGGCGATTTTGAGGTTGCTATAGAAGAAGGGGCAACACTAATAAGGGTTGGTACTGCAATCTTCGGAGAAAGGCCGGGTTAATTCAGATTATGCTAAAGAAAAAGAAAGTGGCTTTTATAGGGGCAGGTAATATGGCTGAAGCACTGATTAAGGGACTGCTGAAGGCCTCCTTTATAGATCCCAGGAACATATGGGCATCTGATGTTCAAAATGAGAGACTCGATTACCTGAAAGGTCTATACAGGGTTAAAACTACTACTGACAATAGCGAGGCTGTTCAGAAGGCAGACATAGTTATACTTGCCGTAAAACCACAGATACTGAGCAAGGTTGTAAAGGGTATTACCGATGTCCTTGATGAATCAAAACTTGTTATATCCATTGCCGCTGGTGTACCTATCTCTGCAATACAGAAGGTGGGGGACAGGAAATTAAGAATAATTCGTGCTATGCCGAATACTCCTGCCCTTGTTCAGGCAGGTGCGACAGCATTGACATATAGCGAAAATGCCTCTCAGTATGACATAAAGATTGCACAACAGATATTCGATGCGGTTGGGAAGACAGTGATAGTGGATGAGGATCTTATAGATGCTGTTACCGGTTTAAGCGGTAGTGGTCCGGCCTATATCTTCTTGATTATAGATTCACTCGCCGATGCAGGCGTTAAGATGGGCCTCTCAAGGGATGTATCAATGACGCTCTCTGTTCAGACCGTGCTCGGTGCTGCGAAACTGGTAATAGAGACAGGAAAACATCCCGGACAATTAAAGGATATGGTGACATCCCCGGGGGGAACGGCAATTTCCGGGTTACATACACTTGAAGAAGGGGGATTGAGGACAACCATGATGAATGCCGTAGAGGCTGCTACACTCAGGTCTAAGGAATTGGGAAGAAATCAGAATCAGAATATTCATAAATAAAAGAAGGAAATAAAGATGTTTGTCTTGGCGAATTTTATACAAGCTGCTGCTGTTATCATAAATTATATCCTGAATATATATTTTTATATTATCATTGCAAGGGCACTAATATCATGGGTAAACCCGGATCCATATAATCAGATAGTACAATTCCTTTATAAAATTACAGAGCCTGTTCTGCATCATATACGAAGGCGTATCCCTATTGCATACGGGATCGATTTTTCACCTATCATTGTTTTATTTATAATATTTTTTCTCCAGGAGTTCTTTGTAAAATCATTAATGCAGTTAGCTAATAATATGCATTAAGAAAGTTCTATCCCTCTCATAGAGAGAAAAATGAAGCTATTACCAATAAATATAAAAGAGCAAAGATTTAAGTCAAATATCCTCGGTTTTGCTAAAGAGGAGGTAACCACCTTCCTGGATATAGTAGCTGATGGAGTCGAAGGACTGATTAGTGAGAATAGAGTTCTCAATGAAGAGTTAAAGAAAAAAGAGAGCGAGATAAAGGGATTAAAGGAAAATGAGGAGCAATTTAAAAGGTTAGTAGCTAGTGTGGAGGGATTTAAGAGTACGATCATAGGGATAGCAGAGAAGGAGGCCCAGATGATTGTAGGAGAAGCCAAGCTGAAGGCAAAGGAGATTTTAAGGGGAACTTATATTGAGGGAGAAAAGATCAAAAAGGAGATAGATAAATTAAATGAGGAGAAGAGGCTATTTGCAGTGGATTTCAGATCAAAGATAGAGTCATTTCTTAATATGTTAGAGGCAGACATAGGAGAGGGTAATGAATCTCTTGGCGCCAGAAGATGGATGGACGGAGAGAAGGTAGCCGTAGAATTTGATAATATCTTCAACGAGGATAAGGAGAATAAAGAAGAGTAATATTATTCAGACCGAAGAAACCCGGGATGGAGTTATATTTAATGTGAGGAGGAGAAGACTAAGTTATGATCAAAACTATTGAGTATAATAATGGGATAGTAAGACTTATAGATCAGACAAGGCTTCCGGGGGAAGAGGTCTATGTAGAATGCAGGGATTATCAGAGCGTTGGAGATGCTATAAAATATATGCTGATAAGAGGCGCCCCTGCTATAGGAGTTGCTGCTGCTATGGGTGTAGCAATTGGCGCCAATAATATTAAGGCAGATGGTTTTGATGAATTTTATTCAAAGATAGAGTCAATCTGTGATTATATGATAGAGAGAAGACCCACCGCAGTAAATCTCTCATGGGCGGTGAAAAGGATGAAGAATTCAGTAAAGGAAAACAGAGAAAAGGACGTGTCCTCACTAAAAAAGATTTTAGAAGATGAGGCTATAAAGATATGGCAGGAAGATCTGTCAATAAATAAGATAATGGCTGAGAATGGAGAGGAGTTAATCAAGGATGGGAATACTATATTGACACATTGCAATGCCGGCGCACTAGCAACAGCAGGGGATTACGGTACTGCTCTCGGAGTGATAAAGGCGGCCTTTGTAAAGGGGAAAAATATTAGGGTCTTTGCTGATGAAACCAGACCCTTCTTGCAGGGCGCCCGTCTCACGGCATGGGAAATGAAAAAAGAAGGGATACCCGTGAGATTGATTACAGACAATATGGCAGGATACTTTATGAAGAAGGGGGAAATAGACCTTGTCATCGTTGGTGCAGATAGGATAGCAGCCAATGGAGATGTGGCGAACAAGATAGGGACATACACTGTAGCTGTCTTAGCCAGGGAACATAATATCCCGTTTTATGTTGTGGCGCCGATTTCAACATTAGATATGTCTCTCGATTCTGGTGATAAGATACCGATAGAGGAGCGGGATAAGAGAGAGATAACAGATATAAATGGCAGAAAGATTGCTCCGGATGGGATAGATGTCTTGAATCCTGTCTTTGATGTGACACCTAACAGATTTGTAAACGCAATAATCAATGAAAAGGGTATAATAAGACCCCCCTACCATGAGAATCTGAAGAAGATATTGAAATAGTGATAAAAGATATGGCTCTTCTCCCAATTACTACGGTAGCAATAAGGGATAAATAGGGATTGATAGACATTGTGAATCCTTCTAAAATAGTAAGTTTAAC
>QIDP01000125.1 GCA_003229375.1 Nitrospirota bacterium | reverse complement strand
GTAATGCCCTTCTGAGGAGGGCATATGTTTATTAACCAAATAGGACATTTCTATTTTGGCAAGAATAGGACATTTCTAAATTGGCTTGACATTTAACTTTATCTTTCTTGACCAAACTTTTGGTATTATATTATACTTAATTTAAATGATGGTGACTATATTTATAACACTCTTTTTGACATTATTATCCTTCATATTGGTTCCTGAGAATGTGTATGCATGGGGGGCCGGGATTCATATAATGGAAGGATCCTATGTTCTCAATAATCTACAGTTGATTTTACCGAACGTAGCAGATATGTTGAGGGCATTCCCTATGGATTATCTTTATGGATGCATAAGTGCGGATATCTTTATCGGTAAGGGACACAGAAGGAAGGATGACCACTGCCATAACTGGTCAGTTGGACAAAAGATGCTATCCCTTGCCACTTCTCATTCAGAGATCGCTTTTTCATATGGTTATCTATCTCACCTGGCAGCAGATATTATCGCACACAACTTCTATATCCCCAATCAGTTGTATTCTACATCCTCTGCAGGGCGTCTGGGTCATATTTATTGGGAACTCAGATCTGATGAATACACAGCAAGGATGCACTGGAAATTAGCCAGAGAGGTGATCAAGAGACATAATGGGCATAATGATGGAGTTATGCAAGAGGTAATACCCAAAAAGGTAGTATCCTTTAAGGCAAAGAAGAGGATTTACTTAAGAGCTATAGAGCTAAATGACCTCATCTTATGGCGCAAGGCAATTGCTGCTATTGCAAAGAATTCGCGCTGGGACATAGGTCTGGATTATATCGAATATCTTAATAATCTCTCTATCAATCTTATCCTTGATTTACTTCAGAATCCGGAGAGTGCGGTCTGTCTGAAATTCGATCCTATCGGAAGTGATAACATAAAGGCCGCCAAAAAGAAAAAGAGGATAAAGAAGATAGTATATGGCAAAAGCAGACCTGCAGAAAGGTTCTGTGATATCCCGGAGGAAATCACAACCCTCCTCCCAAGAAATATGGACTTTAAGTGCATCTCACTTTAGTTCACTTTAGCTCACTTTGGTTCACTTAAATTTGTTGTTGACATTAGAATATTAAAATATCATTATAGTCTTATACTTAAGAAGTGCCTTAAGTGAGCTAAAGTTTAATGGAATATAATCTTTTAACTTTAGATCACTTTAGATCACTTTAGATCACTTTAGGCACTTTAGGCACTTTAGCTCACTTAAATGAGGGGAATACCTTATGAAATCATCTATAGGATTAAACAGGCAACAGTTAAAGGCAGTAAAGCATAACAAAGGCCCACTTTTGATTCTAGCAGGTGCAGGATCAGGTAAGACTATGGTAATTACCCATCGCATCGCCCATCTGATTAAAAGAGAGGGCATACCCCCAAAAAATATCCTTGCTGTAACATTCACCAATAAAGCAGCAGGAGAGATGAAAGAAAGAATAGAAAAACTCCTGGGGAAGACAGGTGTCGATATATGGATCAGTACATTCCACTCTGTTTGTGTGAGGATATTGAGGAAGTATATAGATAAGCTTGGTTATTCTAATGATTTTATTATCTATGATGCTGCTGACCATTTATCACTTATTAAAAATTGCGCAAACGAGCTAAAGATCAGTGATGATCTATATACCTACCTCTTTATTGCTCGAAAGATTAGTAATCTCAAAAACAACCTTGTTACCCCGGATAAATTTAAAGAGGATGCACAGGATTTTAATTTTTTAAAAAAGGCTGCTGATGTCTATTCTCTTTATCAAAAAAAATTGAAGGAAAATAATGCACTTGATTTTGATGATCTTATTATGAAGACTGTCCAGCTCTTTGAGGAGCAATCAGATATCTTGAGACACTATCAGGAACGATTTAGATACATCATGGTGGATGAGTATCAAGATACCAACCATGCCCAGTATAAGCTAATCAATCTACTTACAGAAATTCATCATAACCTCTGTGTTGTGGGGGATGATGATCAGAGTATATACCAATGGAGGGGAGCAAATTTAGATAATATCCTTCATTTTGAAAAGGATTATACCGATACAATGGTGATAAAATTAGAGGAAAACTATCGTTCTACACAGAATATTCTGAATGCAGCAGGGGCAGTTGTAAGTAAGAACCTTAGAAGAAAGGAGAAAAAGCTGTGGACAAAAAGAGATGCCGGGAAAAAGATAGTCTGTTACAGGACATTGGATGAGAGAGATGAGGCAGAGTTTATATGCCGGACCATAGAGAGATTGAGATCAAAGAATAACTATAATTATAAAGATATAGCTGTATTCTATCGAACAAATGCCCAGTCAAGGGTTATTGAGGATGCATTTATAATGAAAAATATCCCTCATCGTATTGTCGGGGGATTGAGGTTTTATGAACGTAAAGAGATAAAAGATATACTTGCCTATCTGAGGGTGCTGGTTAATCAGAATGATTCAATGAGTCTGAAGAGGATAACTAATATCCCCCATAGGGGTATAGGGGGATCTACAATAGAGAAGATAGAACATTTTGCCCTCTCTGAAGACATCTCATTCTTTGAGGGGATAAAGAGGATAGTAAAGACTGATATTCTGTCAGAGAATATAAAGAAAAAGTTGAAGATGTTTTCCTCGATGATTAAGAAACTGAGAGAGGTTATAAAGACCAAAACCGTTTCACAGATCATCAGGGATGTCCTGGAGTTGACACGTTATCTTGAAAAACTGAATGATAAGAAGACGGCGGAATCAGAGGAGAGAGCGGAGAACGTGAAGGAGTTGATTACAGCCGCAGAGGGATTTGAAATAGAGACAGGAGAGAAGGGGATTGAGCGATTTCTTGATCAGACTGCATTGATCTCTGATGCAGATACACTGGATGAAACCGGTGCAGTTGCTATGATGACACTTCATACCTCAAAGGGGCTGGAATTTTCCTCGGTATTTATCATGGGTATGGAGAACAAGATATTCCCGCATGCCAAGTCTATGGAAGATATATCCGAGATGGAGGAGGAGAGACGACTTTGTTATGTGGGGATGACAAGGGCAAAGGATAGATTGTTCCTTTCCAATGCAGAAAGACGACAAATATACGGGATGAAACAGCATAATTCTCCTTCAGTCTTTTTGGATGATATCTCTGATGATCTTTTAGAAAGACGTTTTTCAAAAGGATTAAGGCATATATATACACCATCACAATATAGGAAAAAGGGCAAATTTCAGTATTCTCACTTTAGGTATGGTTCTTCATTTTACAATAGAGAATCTATGAAGGATATTAATGCAGATAAGGGGGAGAGTAAATTTATCAGAGGAGGTAAAGTAGTTCATCCTCAATTTGGTTTGGGTATCATAATGGCTAAGGATGGCAAAGGAGATGAATTAAAGTTGACTGTAGATTTTAAAGAAGTAGGGCAGAAGAAGTTGGTTGCAAAGTATGTTTCATTGAAGGTAGTTTAGTAAAAAGTGAACTAAATGCCTAAAGTTTGAAGTGCCTAAAGTTAAGGAGGATCATATATGGTCACTGTTAAAGATATAAAGCTCAGAATAGATAAACTTAAGGTAACAGTTAGTGAGGCGAGTAAAAAAGGCGAAAAACCCCTGGCTGATAAGGAATTCAGATTAATAAGGAAGAGATTAAAGAGATTGCAGAGAAAGATGAAATTGATATCAAACAAGGCAGAGAAGGATGAAAAATTGAAGAAGAAAAAAGGGGAGAAAGGCGAGGTTAAGACATAACATATTGTGTGTAACATGAAAAATAAACACAATATGTTGTGGATAAATCTGTGGAAATTGTGGATAACCCACACATGGATATAGATAGACTCAAGGTATATTTAGATAACATTTACAAAAGATTCGATATCAGATACCTCTCACCTGATCCGCTTGAATATCTTCATAGAGTTAAGAAGGCAGAGGATAGGGAGATTGTGGGACTCATTGCATCTTCCCTGGCCTACGGAAAGGTGGAGATGATATTAAAGAGTGTGGATCAGATTCTGGTAATTATGGGTTATCGCCCCTATGACTTTGTCACAAATTTCTCTCCTAAAAGGGATGGCAAGAGACTTAATGGCTTTACACACCGCTTTAACAGGGGTGTTGATATAGCCTGTCTCATCTATCTCATCCAGCAGGTAATTGAGGAGAATGGGTCTCTGGGTAACTTTTTTTTGAAGGGGTACAGTAATAGGGATAATAATATACGTCCGGCCCTGACACACTTTGTTGAGGGGATGTTATCTTTGGATTCTTCTCCTTTTTATGGCAGCAAAGATATCCACGGGGAGAGGGGGATAAGGTATCTACTCCCATCCCCCAGGCGAGGGAGTGCCTGTAAGAGACTAAATTTATTTCTGAGATGGATGGTGAGGAGGGGGGACCCAATTGATTTTGGTATCTGGGATAAGGTCTCGCCTGCCAAATTGATTATACCTCTGGATACACATATTGCCAGGATCTCCAGGAATATAGGGCTAAGCAGTAGGAGAAATGCTGACTGGCAAATGGCAGAGGAGATTACCGGGAATCTAAAGAAGCTCGATCCTGACGATCCTGTTAAATATGATTTTGCCATCTCCCGGCTGGGGATATTGAATCGCTGTCCTAGCAAGAGGGATAAGAGTAAGTGTTCTAAATGCGCTATCAAGGAGATATGCCGTAGTATTTAGTCGTTAGTGAATAGTATTTAGCCTTAAAAACATTATTATCAGAGATTTTCCTCCTAATAATACTAAATACTAACGACTATTCACTATTGAGATATTAGGATTTAGATAATGAAGATAAGTAAAGAAGAGGTCGAACATATAGCCAAACTCGCCAGACTGGAGATAGATGAGAAAGAGAAGGAGAGATTTGCTCATCAACTGAGTGATGTCCTGAATCATATGGAAAAGCTCGATCAGCTAGATACAGAGTATGTGGAACCTACCTCCCACATACTTCCTATTCATAATGTATTTAAAGGGGATGAAATAAAAGAGGTCTTTCCAATGGCTGACCCATTATCAAATGCACCGCAAAAGGACCATGGGCATTACAGGGTGCCAAAGATAGTGGAATAGATGAACTATCAAAATACTATGAACTTATACGAATTAACTATACACCAGTTGCAAAAGATGTTGAGGAGTGGTGAAGTAACCTCAGTCGATGTTACAAAGGCAATCTACGAGAGGATCAATGATGTTGATAAGGAGATACATGCCTATATATCACTCACCAGGGAGATGGCATTGGAGCAGGCAGAGGATGCTGACAGGAAGATTAAAGAAGGGGGAGATATCCCTCCCCTTCTTGGCATCCCTTTGGCGATAAAGGATGTCTTATGCATAGAAGGGGTTAAGACCACCTGTGGTTCTAAAATCCTGTCAAACTTTATCCCGCCTTATGACGCCACGGTGATAAAAAGACTTAAAGCAAATGGCGCTATATTTTTAGGGAAGACAAATATGGACGAATTCGCCATGGGATCTTCTACCGAGACTTCTTATTTTGGTATAACACGGAATCCATGGAGTTTGCAGCATATTCCCGGGGGTTCCAGCGGCGGCTCTGCTGCTGCCTTAGCTGCAGACGAATGTATAGGAGCTCTCGGTTCTGATACGGGTGGTTCCATCCGGCAGCCTGCCGGTTGTTGCGGTGTGGTCGGAATGAAGCCGACCTATGGCAGGGTATCACGCTTTGGTTTGGTGGCCTTTGCCTCATCTCTTGATCAGATTGGACCTATGACAAAGGATGTTACTGATACAGCTATCCTTATGAATGTCATCAGTGGAAGGGATCTCCTGGATTCCACCTCTTTAGATGTAAGAGTCCCTGATTTTACTGCTGCCTTAAGGGATGATGTAAAGGGACTAAGGATAGGTATTCCAAGGGAGTATTTTGTAGAAGGGATGGATCCTGAGGTTGAGGATAGTGTCAGCGATGCAATAAGATTATTGGAGAGGCTAGGTGCTTCATCTCGTGAGATATCCCTCCCCCATACTGATTATGCCATATCCACATACTATCTCCTTGCATCTGCTGAGGCGAGTTCCAATCTTGCAAGGTATGATGGGGTCAAATACGGATACAGAACAGATGATTCAAACGATATTATGCATATGTATAAGAAGACCAGGGAGAATGGATTCGGAGCAGAGGTGAAGAGGAGGATTATGTTAGGTACCTATGCCTTAAGCTCGGGTTACTATGATGCCTATTATCTGAAGGCACAAAAGGTCAGGACCCTTATAAAAGACGATTTTGATAAGGCATTTAAAGGGTGTGATGTCTTGATAGTACCAAATGCACCTACACCTCCATTTAAGATAGGTGAGAAGATGAATAATCCTCTTCAGATGTATCTCTCAGATATATTTACCATCTCGGTAAATCTGAGCGGAATCCCTGCGATCTCTATCCCATGCGGATTTAGTAAGGAGGGTTTACCTATTGGTATGCAGATAATGGGGAGACATTTTGATGAAGAGACTATCCTTAGAATTGCTTATACCTTTGAACAGAATACTGATTATCACCTGCAAAAACCGAAAATCAAATTGTAACTACTCAGGTATATTCCATTAACTTTGGTTCACTCTACTTCACTTTGCATTATCCTCCTTCTCCCTCCGGGGACATTCAATTCCTTTAAGAGCCGGGAGAGATATGTCCGTTGGATCCCTAGCACACTTGCTGCCTTTGTCCTGTTACCATTCGTGTAATCTAGTGTCTTGGCAAGGAACTCTTTCTTAAACCTCTCCTGAGCCTCTTTCAGGGTAGACCCAACCTTGACTATATCGAGTTCCCTCCTTGTAATATCAATAGGGAGGTCATCCGAGTTGATCTCTTTTCCGTTACCCATTACTACTGCTCTCTCGACTGCATTTTCTAATTGACGAATATTACCCGGCCAGTGGTAATTGACCATCCGTTCCATTGCCTCCTTTGTAATCGTCGGCTTTATCGAATTGTACTCTTCAGTATGCCTCTCTAAAAAATGATCGATCAGGATGGGAATATCCCCAATCCTATCTCTCAGTGGTGGAAGTTTAATGCTTACAACGTGTAACCTGTAAAAGAGATCCTCCCTGAAACTACCCTCCTTAACCTTAGTTGTCAGATCCTGATTTGTTGCAGCAATGATCCTTACATCGACCTGAATCGATGAAGTGCCACCTATACGGAAGAAGGAACTTTCCTGAAGTACCCTCAAAAGTTTTACCTGCATGGTCTGGCTCATCTCACCTATTTCATCAAGGAGGATGGTACCACCATCAGCAGCCTCAAAAAGCCCTATTTTCATCTTATCTGCACCTGTAAATGCCCCCTTCTCGTGTCCAAACAGTTCCCGTTCAAGCAATGTCTCCGGGAGGGCACCACAGCTTACTGTTACAAATGGCCCTCTCTTTCTGGGGCTATTGTTGTGAACAAGCCTTGCCATCAGCTCCTTTCCTGTCCCGCTCTCACCTGTCAATAGTGTATTTGCCTTGGAATCAGCCACCTTCAGGGCATCGGATATTACATCTTTTACCGCCTTACTCTTACCTATGATTTGATAGCTCTTCTCAAATTTTTTCTTTAGAAATATATTCTCTTTACTGACATTCCTGTATCTCCGGGCCTTTTCAATAGCATTGGTTACAAGTTCGGTAAAGGCCGAGAGTATATCCATATCCCTCTTTCTAAAGGGTTTTCCATCCTTTCTATTGATGATTTCGATAACACCTATTACCCTCTTTTGGACCTTCATTGGATAGCATGCCATAGATTTGACATCAAAATCCAGGGCCTTGCCGATCTTGCTATTCCATCTCTCATCATTCTTCACATCCTCGATAAGGAGGGGTTTTCCATTCTCTGCTACCCACCCTGCAATGCCCTCTCCAAGCTCCAGATCGTACTCTTTTAATTTTTCCTTTTTCTCACCTGTCGAGATAAAGAATCTAAGTTTTTTCCTCTCTTCATCTACCAATAAAAGTGAGCTGGCCTTTGCGTCCATGATTCTTGTTGCAGTATCGATTATAAGACCGAGTAACTGATCAAGATCAAGAACAGAGGTGATTATTGCTGAAATATCCCTTAATAATCCTATCTTGGGATCTATACTGCCATCTTTTATGGTCATTTATACCCCTTATCAAAGCCGGTTATATCAAAATATAAATATAATATCGAAATATCCCCAAAGCAAATTTATTGACATGTTTTCCATGATTAAATTAGATTAGAAAGACCTTAAGTAACGGTTTAGCCGTGATACGGGGTAGGAAACTTTGAATCAAAATGATAAATCAAAATGCAAAATGAATTCAAATACCATTATACTTTGTGCGTTATGGTAGATGCGTAAAAATATTTTAACGTATCACGGTCTTTCAATTTTTACATCAATGAAAAAATATCTAAAAAATATCTTCATTTTTCATTTTTCATGTGTTATATTTTAAATCATGGAAAAAATAGTGGAAACACCGGAGGAAATAAAAAAAAGAATCCTGGATGCGGCATATGAACGCTTTTCAAGGTATGGATTCAATAAAACCACTGTTACGGAAATCGCCGGGGACTGTTCCATGTCCGCCGCGAACCTTTACAGGTATTTTGAAAACAAACATGATATTGGCGCAGGTATTGCGGTCAGGTTTTCCGGGTGCGAAGAAAAGGTGATGAGAGAAGAAATTCGCAAACCCGGCACGGATGTGGCAAAACGGCTTGAAAACCTGGTCATCGAGACTTTACGCTATATCTATAATGAGTTTACTAATAGGCCGCACATTTTGGAGCTTGTTAATTTCATCATAAAAGAGCGTTATGACCTTGCCAAAAAACATAAGGAGACGCAAATATCGCTGATTGCTGAAGTGCTGGCTCAAGGAAACTCAAGCGGCGAGTTCGACGTGTCTGATGTCATCGCCACGGCCGATGCCGTAAAAATGGCCGTTGGTAATTTTGTTAATCCATCCTTCATAGCCATCACAATGAACTGCTGCGGGAAAGATGATTACTTTAGTAAGGAAAACATGGAGATCATGGCGAGAGATGTGGTACGGCTGCTAATTAATGGATTAAAAAAACACTAAAAAAATTTACAACATCTGTGAAAACTATACAAAATATTCAAAGATCAATTTTCAGAGAAGAGCTAAGAAAGGGAGAGATACAATGAAAGTCATTGAATCGGTTTTGAGGTTCAGGTGGTTGGTTGTTATCATAGGCATAACGGCCATTTTTACAGCGGCTGCGGGGACGGTTTTTTTGAAGATGGAATCAGACACCCGCATTTTCTTCGGCTCTAACAATCCGCAGCTCAAAACTCTGGACGCCTTCGAGGAAATCTATAACAAAAACGTCAACAACATCTTCGTAATAGAGCCAAAAAATGGAAACGTTTTCACCCGCGAAACGCTTTCGGCAATAGAAGAGCTTACGCGGAATTCATGGCTCATCCCCTATTCCAGCCGGGTCGACTCCATAACAAACTTCCAGCATATGCAGGCAGAGGGCGATGATCTCATAGTGGAAGACCTTGTCAAAAACCCGATGATGCTCACGGATAAAGAGATTAAACGTATAAAAGATATTGCCCTTTCTGAACCGGCTCTGGTAAAACGTTTGGTATCTCCCACCGGACATGTTTCCGGAGTAAGCATCCTTTTCCTGAAACCGGGCAACTCGCCGCAAGAAGACGTTGAAATCGTAAGTCACGTGCGAAAAATGGCGGATAAATTCACCGGGCGGCACCCGGAACTGAACCTGTACATATCCGGAAGCGTGATGTGGGATAATGCCTTTGCAGAAGCAGGGGAAGGTGACATGATGACCCTCATACCAATCATGTTCATAGTAATGACGTTGATAATCTTTGTTTCCTTGCGGTCGGTAAGCGGTACCATAGTAACCGTGTTCGTGATAGCGGCTTCCGCTGCTACGGCTATGGGTATTACAGGCTGGCTGGGCATGATGATAAATCCGGTATCTGCCAATGCTCCCACGATTATTCTTACGCTTGCGATAGCAGATAGTATCCACATCCTTTCCACGATGCTCTATCAGATGAGAAACGGAAAATCGAAGTACGACGCTGTTATCGAATCGCTCCGCTTAAACCTGCAGCCGGTATTCCTTACCAGTATCACCACCACCATTGGATTCCTTACGATGAATTTTTCCGATGCGCCGCCCTTCCACGATCTCGGCAACATCGTTGCAATGGGGGTAATGGCCGCGTTCGTCTACTCCGTATTTTTCCTTCCGGCGCTTATACTGATCCTTCCTGTCAGGGTACGCCGAAAGGTCGATGGCCATGCGCACTTTATGGACGATTTCGGCGACTTTGTAGTTAAACGACGAAAACCTCTCTTTTATGGCATGGCAGGTGTAATGCTTTTACTTGCTGCCGGAATCCCGCGAATTGAGCTTGAAGATACGTTCAGCAAGTATATAGACCAACGATACAAGATGCGCAGGGATTCTGATTTCATAGATAAAAATCTCTCAGGGTGGAACCAGCTTGAATATTCCATAGGCTCGGGAGAAGAAAACGGCATAGTAAGGCCGGGATACCTCAAGGACCTGGAAAGACTGGAAGACTGGTTCAGTAAACAGCCGAAGGTCCGGCATGTTAACTCCATTACAGGAATAATGAAACGCCTTAACCGCAGCATGCACGCTGATGACCCTGCATACTACAAAATTCCTGATGAACGGCAGCTTGCTGCGCAGTACCTGCTTCTTTACGAGATGTCACTCCCCTTCGGGCTGGATCTTAACAGCCAGATAAACGTGGATAAGTCTGCTTCCCGCTTTACGGTGACGTTTGAGGACCTCTCGACCAGGGAATTGCGTGATATAGAAAAAAAGGGTAACGGGTGGATCAAACAAAACCTGCCGGGCGACATGCACGCCAAAGCAACAGGAGAAGCCATCTTATGGGCGCATATATCCGAGCGTAACATCAACACTATGCTCGGCGCCACACTCTTTGCCCTTGTTTTGATTTCCGGAATATTGATCATAGTTCTCCGTAGTTTCAGGATAGGCATTATCAGCCTGATACCCAACCTTGCGCCTGCCATGATGGCGTTCGGACTGTGGGGACTGATGGTGGGACAGGTGGGCCTTTCGGTCGCGATTATAACTGCTATGACGTTCGGCATAGTGGTGGACGACACCGTACACTTTCTAAGCAAATACCTGCGCTCAAGGCGTGAGCAGGGGGTGTCTCCCTACGAAGCGGTTCGCTATTCCTTCCGCACAGTGGGCCCCGCGCTTCTGGCAACATCGGTAATTCTTGCCGCAGGTTTTATGGTTCTGACGTTTTCCGGCTTCAGGATCAACTCGGATATGGGACTGCTTACCGCCATAACCATCATGCTGGCTCTCATGGCGGATTTTCTTTTCCTGCCGCCGCTTTTGATGAAAATAGATGCCAGAAAGTCCGAAGAAGAATCCATGATTGCCGCGGAATCAGAGATGTTTAAACAAAACCTTATCGAATAAATGGAGGCTGATTGTAATGAAATACGTACTTACGTCCATATCGGTTGCTTTAACTGTCATGCTGCCGCTGCTTGCCGCTGCCGGGCAGACGCAGCAGGAAAAGGGATTGGCAATAGCGGTGGAGGCCGACAAACGTGACAGCGGCTACGGTGACAACGCGGCAAAACTTTTAATGGTTCTCAAAAACAGGCACGGGGCAGAAAGCAGGCGCAAGATGCGCATCAAGACGCTGGAAGTACAAGGAAAAGGCGATATCAGCGAAAAGGGACTTATAATCTTCGACAGCCCCCCTGACGTAAAAGGAACCGCCATGCTGACATACACCCATAAAGTGGACGACGACGATCAGTGGCTCTATCTGCCGGCACTTAAAAGGGTAAAGAGGATAAGCTCCTCCAACAGGTCCGGCTCGTTCATGGGAAGCGAGTTTTCCTACGAAGACCTCGGCGGCCAGGAAGTGGAGAAATACACTTATAAATGGCTGCATGACGAACAATGCCCGGGGGATGAATACAAGCAACTTAACTGCTTTGTGTATGAGCGCTACCCGAAGGACAAGAATTCAGGTTACACTCGCGAGGTTGTCTGGATGGATCAAAAAGAGTACCGCCCTATAAAGATTGACTTCTACGACAGAAAAAAATCGCTTCTTAAAACGCTGACAAGTACGGATTACAAGAAGTACATAAACAAGTACTGGAGACCGAATGAAATGGAGATGAACAACCACCAGAGCGGAAAAAGCACGCGCTTAATCTATGATAACTACAAATTCCTCACCGGCCTGAAAGAAAACGATTTTACACAGGCAAGCCTTAAACGTATACGCTGAAGCACTGTAAATTATTAACGAAAAGAGACCGGGACAGGATATTTTCAGTCTCCTACTATCTGTAGAAAGATATCCCTGGAACGCGGTCTATTATCAAAGCATATCAATACAATCTGCTGCCATGTGCCAAGGAGGAGTCTCTTCTGTCTGAATGGGACAGATAATGATGCCCCCAGGAGGGCTGCCCTAACATGAGAGAACCCGTTTCCATCTCCCCAGCGTGTATCATGATCGTAATGAATATCACCCGGGGCTATTCGTTCAATTGCCTTTTTCAGGTCATTGAGCACACCTGTTTCGTACTCGATGGTTGTTATTCCGGCAGTAGAGCCCGGGACAAAGACCGCTACAATCCCATCATGGATATTTGATCTCTCTACCTCGTCTGCCACCTTTGAGGTGATATCTATAATATCTGTATTCCCTCTTGTCCTGATATTGAAGATACTGCTTTTAACCGTCATATATCCCTTCTCGTAATGTAAAGTTATTTTTGATCAAACAAACCCTTAACCAATTTTCTTACACCACCTTTGCGCCTATAATCTTCTCCATGTGCCTCAAGGCAAAATTATGCGACTCTTCATCAAAGGAGACAACACACCTCTGTGGAACCTCTACCTCATAATCCCTGTTCCTGAGATCAGCAACTGTATACATCACACATATATCAGTACACAAGCCTACAACAATTACTTTATCAGGCTTAAGCCTCTTTAAGTCATCCTCCAGCGAGGTATTAAAGAATCCGCTATACCTTGTTTTTGGTATTATCATCCCCTTGAATGGCTTGAGTTCATCTATAATCTTTCCCTCTTCTGATCCCTTAATACAGTGTGGAGGAAAGATATTAAACTCCCTGTCATCCTCATCATGACTATCGCAGATATAGATGATCTCTTCAGCCTTATACCCCTTTAGCAGAGAAATCACCTCAGGGATAATCCTCCTTGAATCATCTCCGCAGAAAAGGGGATTACCTTTTTCTAAAAACCCCTTTAACATATCAACTACTATGATGACCTCGTTTACCATAAAGCAACACCTTTATTTTTGACACCGCAACCCGTTGATTCCCCTGTAAAAACCCGGAAATTGGTAGCCGCTGGCTTTAGCCTGCGAAAAAGTTTGCTATAAATCAGCCGCTTACGCAACCTAAAGGTTGCGGCTACCCAGTGTTGTCCGGTTAGAAAATTGCATACTGAAAAATACAACGTCATTAAGTGCCTAAAGTTAATTGAATAAATTCATTATTTATATAAAAAAATATCTTCCTCAACTTTAGGCACTTTAAACTTTAGGCATTTTAGGC
>QIDP01000180.1 GCA_003229375.1 Nitrospirota bacterium | reverse complement strand
CACGATATATTGCTGAATTAGTAAAATTACCATCAATTTTTACATCTTCAATCCTCTGGTGTTCATCTGAAAGGGGATATGGAAGCCATAGCCTTGCTCTTTTTGTATCATTCTGGGTATTTATATTTATTTTAAATGTTACAATACCCTGCCTCTCCTTTGCATATGATAAACCTGTTACCAGAAAAAAAAGAATTAACAGAATGCTAACCTTTGCCTTCATCTTTACCCCCTATAAATTAATAGAAAATCTTTTGGTAGCTATTCATCCCCCCTTTTTCAAAGGGGGGATGAATAGCTGAATAGTTACATTTTTTGAAAATTTGAGACAACTCCTCTCTCTTAAGCTGTTGTTATGATATCTGAAAACATGGATAACTGTCTCATTTAAAAGGCTACCTGCAATATTGCCTGAACCTTTTTCCCATATTTTACTTTAGCCTGGTCATCCAGCCCCTCGAAGACAATAAGGAATCTGTTCTTATTGATCAAGTCATAACTGATACCGGCTATAATCCTTCTCTTTTTATCATTAAATGCGCTGATATCCGGATCCCATATATCATATCGTGCCATCACTGCCAGGGACTTGATCCACGGGATCCTCAGATTCCCGAATATCGAAGTCCCTTCCTTTTTATTCTCATCAGAGCCACTATCATTCCCTTCATCTTTTGCATATTCATAGGTCAGGACAATATACCTATTTTGAATACTCAGAAAACCTGTGTTTACATAGTAATCAAGATCATCCTGGCTATTTCCCTTCCCTGTATGCCCCAAATAGCTAAGCTGAAGGCCGGGAAAAATATCCGGAAGAGGACGAATCGTAAATCTCCCTTCAATCACCTTATTGACATTTTTTTCAGATGCATAATAACCCCCACCGTTATACACCCCTATGTGATACGATCCAAACCTGCCGCTGTATGGGGTGCGGTAGCCGACCTCTTCTTGTTGTTCATGAGTCAATTTGCCTCCCAGATTTCCGAGGAGACCAATACCCATATCTGCCGATGTAAACACACGGTTCCGTTCCTGAAACATCGTCCCCTGCATCCTGTATATATTGATATGTTCCTGAAAATCGATCCATGGGGTATGCCCCTGACCAATCCTTACATTAAGATTGGTTAATAATCCCATGTCAGGGAGAAGCAAATCAGCATAGTAGTATTTTAACCGTACCCTAGGAGCCTCTTCCTGTGATTTTCTTGTAATATCTGATGTGATCCTGACTTTTAACCATGGGGTGATTCCCTTTTTTACAGTCAGGTACCCTCGTGTAATCTCAAATTTGTTAAAGTCGCTGTCATCTCCTGCTTTGCCTGTAGAATAGTCTAAGTAGCCTAATGCCTCTATCTTTATCCCTCTAAGTCCTTTTGGGAGTTTAAACTCTGTCTTTGATTGGATATCCTTTGCTTCCTCTGCTGTAATAACTCCCTTATCAATCAATTTTTCGAGAAGTATATCATTTGAATCCTTAGGATAGGCTGGTAGTGCCGGCAATCCAAAAAGCATGTTCAAGAATAAGCAACACAATAACAATCTTTTTATCATGTTTGTTCCTCCTCCATATTATTTTATTTTTTAATATGTACTTTCGACAACGCAATCGTAGACCACTCTGGACTTCTCAATAGAATCTTTTTTTGCTTTTTGAAACAACATAAAGTTGAATGGTTTTTACTGGCTGTAAGATTTGTATAGACAGATATTCACGGCGAGTCGTCTTAAGTGTCCGGGAAAAAAATGCGGGAGTAACTATAAGGAGTGATTAAATTGTGAACCACACGGACTACCCTGCCTCCTCAGCCAGCAAACCTCGACCAGGCTTTTGGTAGTTCCTCAACCAAAACCTGTCTTGAATATTCTGACATAAGAGACTGTAGTCACCGGTTCACCCCCTCTCTTAACCATTAAGATATTTTATCAAAACAATAAACATATTTTATGATAGAAATTGAATCATGTCAAGACTTTTTTCAGACTTAAGGTGAGGGGTGGGTATTTTCAGGAGAAAAAATATATCTCAAAAAGTAATGTGTGCAGCCCAAAATGTGGTAAAATAAAATCTATGGATAGAATTATATCTCATGATCGAACAGACGAAACTCCGGAGGCAAAGGCTATATGGTTTAGGTCATTGTCACTCTCTGAAAGAATGGAGATGCTTTGCGCCTTCACCGACCTTGTCCTGGCTATCAACCCCGGAATTGCGGATTTAAAAGATGCTAAACAGACTAGAAAAGGTATTCGCGTCCTTTCAAAATCACGAAGTTAGGTACGTGGTCATAGGAGGGATCGCATCAATACTTTATGGTGTGCCACGAGCCACGTTTGATCTCGATATTTTGATCGAGGCTTCTCAAGAGAATGCCCGGCGTCTGCTCAACGCACTTTCTGAGGCTGGATTAGGAACAGCTGCCCTGACCACACCAGAAGATATTCTGGTAAATGAAATCACGATCTTTAAGGATCGTGTACGGATAGATGTACAAACATCTACCCCGGGTTTGAGTTTTCAGATGGCCTGGAAACGCCGAATAACAATGGAGTATCAGGGACAAAAGTTTTATATCGTCTCTCGTGAGGATCTGATATCGTCAAAACGTGCCTCCGGTAGAAAAGTCGATATAGAGGACGTCCGGTTATTGGAGTTGCCTGATGACGATGATCACACATAAACGCGCATTATGAGCAAAAATTTATTAGGGATCATCGGTGGAAGCGGGGCCTACACCCTTTTAAAAGAGGAGGCATTCGGACCTGACTTAGAATGTAAGAAGATCATAACCCCGTTTGGCGAGAGTGGTGTTATTCATCGATTCGTATACAATGATGCCGACCTCCTCTTTCTTTCCCGGCATGGTGATGATGGTTACCTTACATCTGCGCCTTTTGTAAATTACAGGGCAAATATCTGGGGATTGAAGGAGTGCGGTGTTGAAAGGATTATATCGTGGTCAGGACCGGGTATTATTAATAATATCTATTCAGTAGGAGAGTTTGTCCTCCCCCATGACATGATCGATGAGACAAAGGGACGGGATTATACATTCTTTGAAAAGGAAGGGATGGGATTTATACGTCAGGGCATGGTCTTTTGTCAGGAGATAAGAGATGTATCGGGTCTTACCCTGAACGAAATGGGGATCAGGTATCATGACTCGGGTGTATATGTCTGTACCCATGGCCCCCGACTGGAGACCCCTGCAGAGATAAAAAAGTACGGGATGCTTGGTGGAGATGTAGTGGGGATGACCCTTGTCCCTGAGGCGTTCCTTGCAAAGGAACTGGAGATGTGTTATGCCCCTATATGCTACCTTACCAATTATGCCGAGGGGGTTGTTGAACGTCCCCTCCGGGGGGATGACATCTTTGGGGGTATGCAGGATCATGAGGAAAAGGAGAGGGTGAATGATACCGTAATGCTATTTCCTGTGATAATACAGGGTGTATTAAACCGCCTTAAAGGGGTTGAACGGGGCTGCATATGTAAAGATTCTATGCTTAGGTACAAAAAGGAACGGGGGATCGGAGAGGACTGGCATAAATGGATAAAACCGCCAGATTAGAGGCAAAATGGATCATCCCTGTATCCTCTCCTCCACTAGAGGATGGTGTGATTATCATCAGGAAAGGGAGGATTGCCTTTATCGGAGAGAAGGGGGGTTGTCCGGATCTATATTGTGATGAGATCATTGATTGTCAGGAGCAGATAGTGATGCCCGGACTTGTAAATCCACATACGCATCTGGCATTATCAGGATTAAAGGGAAGGATAAGGCAGGGGTCCGGCTTTACTGACTGGATAAGGGAGGTAGTTTCTTATACAAGAAAAATGAGCAGGGAAGAGATAATATCCTGTGTGAAGACAGGGATAGATGAGCTTGTCTCTGCCGGGACAACGACTATTGGTGATATATCACGTTCAGGATACTCATGGAAGAGCCTTAAGGAGAGTGGATTGAGGGGTATCGTATACATAGAGGTGATTGGATTTAATCGCTCTCAGAGAGAGAAGGAGATGGAATCTTTGCGGGTATGTGCTGAATCCCTCGCTTCCAAAAATGGAAGGGTGATATTCGGTGTCTCTCCTCACTCGCCCTATACTCTATCCCGGGAACTCCTTAAGGAGAGTTACGGTTTTGCAGCGGAGAGGGATTATCCTGTAGCAATCCACATCGCAGAGACCGTCCCGGAGTCAGAATTTATCGAAAAAGGCACGGGAGAGATAAGGGACCTAATGATAGAATTCGGTCTATGGGATGAGGGGTGGTCCCCTCCCGGGGATTCTCCTGTGAAATATCTCAACAACCTGGGTGTACTTAAAGGTATCCTGGGTATCCATCTTAATTATGTGGATGATCATGACCTCGCTCTGCTGAAGGAGAACGAGGTCTCTGTGATCTTTTGTCCCGGAAGCAATCAGTGGTTCGGGAGGGATATAAGGTATCCCCTTTCAGGATTTCTTGAAAGGGGTATAAATGTTGCTCTCGGGACAGACAGTCTTGCCAGCAATTGGAAGCTGAATCTTTTTGAGGAGATGCGCATGACAAATAATCTTTTCCCGCAACTGGATTATCACCATATCATTGAGATGTGCACCATCAACGGAGCCAGAGCCCTAAATATGGAGAATCAGATCGGGACCCTCTCTATTGGCAAATATGCTGATATAGCTATAATTGATCTCCCTGACCATAAGATAGACGATCCTGAAGAATATGTAGTAACAGAGGTCGATAGAGTAAGATTTACTCTCCTTCAGGGAAACCCTATTCAATAGTAAAATTTACTGTCTTGAGGAGTGTGTCATGCTCATCTATGATCTCAACCCTCCAATCACCTGTCCATGAATCAAGGATATTTTTAGAGCTATATGTCCTGTAGCCCGGGGATGTTACGTCGAGCAAGACAGCGGCCATCTCTTTATCTTTGTAGTACCACACATGCCTGATGAATGTCTCTGATTCAGCGCCTATGACATGTGTAAAGCAATATAACTTCCCAACAGATGAATCAAATGAAACCCCTTCATCAACAGGCTCCCTGTCTTCCACATATACTGCTATAACGGCCCTGGCAATAGAGAGATCAGAGGCAGAGACAGGAGTAGAAAGATTGAGCTCTTCTTCAGGGACCTCAGAATAAGCAGCAGGAATACAGAAAAATATCATTGGAAGAATCAGGATAAATATTTTTTTCATATCTGTTTTCATCTTTATCCCCCCTTTCTTAAAGAGTAATATATTACAGTATAGATTTTTGTCAACAATTTTTTGCCGATTTTTTTATATTTTATTAATTATTAGTGAATGAAAAAAGAAAGTGGTCATTAATCCCCATTACATGCAATTTTTGGTATTGCCCCACACATCTCTCCTGCTAAAAATGCAACCGCAATAGTTTTGTCTGTAGAATCCAAATTCCTTACCTTTCCGGACAGTGAGCTTGAATCCATCTCTCTTTTTGAAATCAGCCTCAAAAAATCTCAATCCATATTCCCGGGCCAGCTTAAGACCTGTCTTATTTATAGCAGCAGCATCCTTGTGGGGACTCACAGATAGTACAGTGGCAAAATATGTGAAACTATTATGGAATGCAAATTGTGCTGTCTTTTCCAGTCTAAAACGGTAGCATATCCTGCATCGCCCGCCCCCTTCTCTCTCTTCTTCATGCCCTCTTACCATATGAAACCACCTTTTGGTGTCATATTCGGGCAGAGTCAGTCTAAGCCCGATTTTCTCTGCAAAGACCTTTGCTTCATCCAAACGTAGTAGATATTCACTCTCCGGCTGGATATTAGGACCGTAGAAATAGGCTGTCAACCGGAAACTATTTTTCAGGAGATCGACCACGTGCGGAGAACACGGGGCGCAGCAGATATGGAGGAGCAAAGAGGGTTTATCTTCTCTTTTGTCTTGCATTAAAATCGATATTTTCTCCGCGAAAATTTTCTACTTACCTTTGGATGAAAATTTAATGTATATTTATAATTTCCGGGAAAGATAATTGTATAAGAATATTCTATTTCAATTCTGATCATCTCTGCCTTATGATCTCTGTCAATTATAATATCTTCCTTTGCAAGGAATATATTAAGTTTCTTAGCCTCTGCTAAGATCTTACTGGCGATCTGTTTATCAGTATAAAGTCCTGCTTTGCCAGCAATATCTATGATTTCATATTTCAGCCTTCCATATTTTATTATGGGTGGCAGCAGATAGTAACCAGCAATGCCCATAACCAGGAGAAAAAAAAGCCCTTTCTTTGTTATTGCCCCCTGATTCCCGGGTTTTATCATACATCCTCCCCCTTCTTTTCACCTGAAAATTCTTCTCACGGACAAACAAGTTTGTCCATGCCACCCATAAATTAGCTTATGGCTTATGGCGTATAGCTTATACCCAAATACAGAGCAGGCACAGGGGCCTGCCCCTGCATAATTTTCACCCTTCACCTTTTCCCTTTTACCTCCTATAGGGATTTTCTTCTCCGGGTGGTCTGGTTTTGAATCTCCTGTGTCCCCATAGCCAATAATCCGGGTTCTCGCGGATATAGCCCTCAATAAAATCACTGCATATCTGGGTTAGGTTGCGGATATCTCTCTTACTGTTATCTGACCCCTTGAAGACTATCTCCGGCCCGTAAACTACTTTATATTTGCCTCCTTCAAGGGGATAACATGTTGCGGGTATAATAGATGCTCCGGTTGCCAGGGCAAATGCGGCAACTGCACGTGTAGTAGCTGTTGGAAGCCCGAAGAAATCAACAAATATACCTCCCTTGGCAGTATTCTGATCAAAGAGGATTCCTACCCCCTCATTTCTTCTCAATGCCCTGAGTACTCCCCTGGAGGCGTTATGTTTATAGATTATATTATTGCCGGATATACATCTATGGTGATTAATCCATTTATCAAGATATGGATTATCCAGTCTCCTGACTATAGGATTGACAGGAGGAATTTTTAGATACCCTTGATATATCCCTAATATCTCCCAGTTTCCAAAATGGGATCCCAGTAACAAAACCCCTTTTCCTTTATCAAAGGCCTTTTTCAGTAATTTTATCCCTGCCGGATCTAGTTCAACTATCTCCTTAATATTTTTCTCTTTTCCTCCATTAAACCATAGAAGATCTAAAAAACCTACTGCGAGATTCTTAAAAGAGTTTCTTATTATCCTCTTCTTCTCTGTCAAACTCTTGCTATCTTTGAAGGCTATATTAAGATTGATAAGGGCTATCTTATCCCTTTGACCTAAAATATAGTATCCCAGTATCCCTAATGTCTTGCCGGCAAATATTACTACCCTTCTTGGAAGAATCGGTATAATGGATGAAAGGATCAGGAAGGTGGTATATTCAAGTCTATATCGCAGGGGTTTAAGATTCACCCTCTTTCTCCTATAGCCTGTGCAATAGCCAGATTACCTGTATGAGAGATAGAGATGTGAATATTTTCTATTCCTATACTCTCTGCCCTTTCCTTTGCTTTATTATGTAATCTGACCCTCGGTGTCCCGTATTGATCATCCGGATTGATCTCTATATCCTTCCATCTTATCCCTTTTCCCCACCCTATTCCCAGGACCTTTAGAACGGCCTCTTTGACTGCAAATCTACCGGCAAAATGTTGTGAGGGTTTCACCTTATTCCGGCAATATTCTATCTCTGATTCAGTAAAGATCTTCTCTATAAAGTGCAGGTCATATTTCTTAATTATATCTTCTACCCTATTGATCTCAACTATATCAATACCTGTTCCTGCTATCATATCACTGTTCTTAGGCTCTGAGCTTTGTATGATCTCGCATATTTCTTCTTCACTATTCAGCTAAATACCCATAGACTATCCACCTGAGTAGTTACTAAAGGATATCAAAAGGATCGTTAAAAAGCAACTAAAGAAAATTTCCAAAATCCACCATCAAAAACTGATTTCCCTGATATTACGGGAGATAGATGGGGTGTTCTTCCAGCTATTTACTGTAAATAAACTACGTAACTACATTATTATTCAGATAGATACAAAATCAGGCGATGGATTTTGGGGCAGGAAAAGGCTCTTGATTTATTGTCATTTTTATTGTATTATATATGGTATCTCTCTATCCATTTTACCATAAGGATTCGCATGATGGTTTCTGCAATGAAATCATATATTATATCAACAATGATGTTGCCATCTAAGGATTCGTTAAGGAGTTTTGTTAAATGTCAACAGTTACTCAAGGATATAAATGTACGAAGAGCACTTACCAAAGGGGGAAACTGCAGATCCTTTTAATCTTATTATTGGCTTTTTCCATCAGAATTTTCGGAATAGGTTATGACCTGCCATCATCTCTATCCCTGTTTATTAATGAAAATATAGCGATCGATCATACCTTATACCTATTTATAATAAAAAATCCTAATCTAGGCTGGTTCCCTTATCCGACTTTATACTATTATATTCTATTCTTTGCATACTGGATATATCTTATGTTTGGTTTGATATTTAATATATTTGGTTCAACAAACGACTTAATAAACCAGTATCTTACAAACCCCACCAACTTTTACCTGATAGGAAGAGCCACCAATGTTATATTCGGGACCATGACA
Organism: Nitrospirota bacterium; assembly: GCA_003229375.1. Taxonomy (GTDB): domain Bacteria; phylum Nitrospinota; class Nitrospinia; order SZUA-224; family SZUA-224; genus SZUA-224. The sequence goes on along the minus strand of QIDP01000180.1, from coordinate 5,179 downwards.
GTATGGGTTACTTACAGGATTGGGGAAAGACTATACAGCAGAAAGATCGGTATATTAGGGGCATTCTTCCTTGCCCTTACCCCTATGCATGTTATACATTCTCAAACTGTAAAAACAGATATTCCTATGGTATTTTTATTGTTTTTATCTTTTTACTTTTGTGTCCTGATAATTAAGAGCGGGAGATTAAGCCACTACATCTATGCAGGGATCATAGGTGGTCTGGCAATGTCAACAAAATATACGGCCGCAGTTATAATCATACCACTATTTATTGCACACATCTTAAACGGTCTTAATCAAGGATCAGACCCTAATGGGATTGAGAAAGGATTAAGATTAAGGGATGTAATAAACAAAAAGATAGTTATCGGACAACTTCTTATATTGATAGGTTTCATTATAGGCACACCTTATGCCATCTTAGATGCCGCAACCTTTTTATCTCACATAGGAGGAATGTATGGTCAGACAAAAGTCGGGCTAATAGAGACGCATGCCAGTCCATGGATAAAGATCTGGAATGGTTATATACGCAGCGGGATGACCTTGCCTCTTACGATATTATCAATATGCGGGGTAATTTATGGTCTTTTTCGACACAAGAAAGAGGATATCCTTTTAATAACATTTGCTTTGGCATATTATATCCCCATGGCACAGAGCAACCTTCAGCGTCCTTATTACTGGCTTCCTTTAATACCTGTATTTGTGCTATTAGGGGCACGTCTTTTAACTGATATTATCCGGCGAATACATTTCTTAAACAGATATGAAAACCTTGCAATCTGGATGATAGCTATATGCTTCATCTCTTTAGGCACCTACAGGCTAATTTATCATAATTACGTATCTACCCAAAAAACCACCCGTATACTGGCCAAGAAATGGATAGAAGAAAATATTCCTAAAGGCACAAAGATCGTCTTAGAGACATATGGACCCTCATTGAATCCTAACAGAAAGAGCCTGGAGGATGAATATAAGAGGAGGATCGGGCCGAGGGGCAGGACAGTAATCTACTGGGCTCAACAATATGCAACAGAATCGCCGGATGACTCTATTGAATATATAACCAGATTTTATGACAGAAGAATCTCTCTTCCTGAACCAGAGATCAGTTATTATTTATTCAGAACGACAATGGCGGGGTATTATCCAATGGATTATTATAAGAAAAATGGGTTTGAATATTGTGTGATTGCAGAACGTTCCTATGCAAATGTCAAAGAGGATTTTAATAATGTTATAGAATTTTATCAATTGCTGGAGAAAACCTGTAAATTTATAAAGGAATTCAGACCAAGTTTTAGAAAAGGCGGACTGGTCATAAAGATATATAAGATGGAAGTGTGAAAGGTGAAGGTGGGTGGCATGGACAAACTTGTTTGTCCGTGGGAATATTTTCAGAGGAAATAGATGAAAAACAAGGTTCTGGTAATAGGTCTTGATGGGGCTACATTTGATTTATTAAATCCATGGATGGATAAAGGAGAGCTTCCTGTCCTGGCAAGGCTGAAAAGAGATGGCTGCTGGGGAAACCTTAGAAGTGCATTTCCACCTTTCACCGGTGTTGCATGGGCATCATTTCTGTCCGGGAAGGGTTCAGGAAGGCATAACATATTTGACTTTTATGAACCTCTAACTAACAAGGATTTAGAACTTGAGTTTAGTACGTCTCATTCTATCAGGACAGAAAAACTGTGGGATATACTAAGTAAAAATAAAAAGACAATCGGGGCCATAAATGTTCCATTAACATACCCTCCGGAACAGGTCAGAGAATTTATGATATCAGGTATAAATAATCCTGAGAAAGGTATATTTTATCCGGAAGAACTGGAAAAGGAGCTGATAGATAAGATAGGTAATTATTATGTTACTGTTAATTGGAGGGATACAGAGCTTAGTACCAGTGAATTTATCAATATGGTCAAACATTATGATCAAAAGAGGGGAGAGGCGGCATTATACCTTATGGACAGATATGACTGTGACTTTTTTATCATCCTTTTCTGCGGTACCGATCGCCTGCAGCACAGACTTTGGCATCTATTGGATCCACAGCATGAAAGATTCAAAAAGGAGGTATCAGATAAATACTATCAAGATATTCTTTCTTATTATAAATTACTTGACAGTATGATTGGAGATATGGTCAATAAGGCGGATGACAATACATCTATATTTATAATCTCTGATCATGGTTTTGGCCCGTTAAAAAAGGTTATATTTATCAATGATTTTCTCAGGGAAAAAGGTTTTATACGGGTTAAACAGAGCAAGTATAGCAGGGACTTTGTAAATACAGGTTTAAAGATGATAAGGGCGGCAGGAAGAAAGATGAATCTTGGGAAAATTATCTCAAAAGATATTGTCCCGAGGAAGGCATTTAATAGATTCTCTTATATAGACTGGGATAGAACCTATGCATACTGTAATTCCGAGACATCCCAGGGGATATATATCAACCTAAAGGGCAGAGAACCCTTTGGTATTGTCAACAGGGGAAAGGAGTATGAAGAACTGAGAGATAGGGTGATCCGGGAGGTCAGGGGGATAAAGGATGATGAAACCGATGAGTATATTGTTGATGAGGTATTCAAGAAAGAGGATATATGTTCCGGACCCTATATCGACAATGCACCTGACATATATGTAAATTTCAAGAATATGGAATACAAGGCAGTTGATTTTTTTAAAAAAGAGAACAATTTACCCCCATATGATATAGAGACAGGCGGACATAGAATGGAGGGAATATTTATATGTTATGGCAACAATCTAAAAAAGGGGTTACATGTTAAAGATATAAATATTATGGATATGATGCCGACAATGCTTTACCTTTTTGGTGACATCTCTATACCGGAGGGGTTAGATGGCAGGGTTATAAAAGAGATATTTACAACAAATTATTTGAAGAATGTCCCGATAAAATACACCAGGAGTGAAGATAAGGAGGTCTCAAAAACAGATATCTCACCTGAGGACAGGAAAAGGATGGAAGATCAGTTAAGGGGATTGGGGTATCTGGGCTAATTATGAAAATAGGTATTATTGCAGATACTATCTTTAGAGAAAATCGAACAGGGGTCGGAAGGTCAAACAAGACACTGGTTGATAATATAGTGAGAATGAAACCAGAGGATATGGAGATATATCTGATTCATTGCGGCAAGACGACCAATACATCATATAATAATTATGGGATAAAAGAGATATGTATCAAAGAAGGCTGGGAATTGCCTAAATTTCCCCTAAGCGCCACAATGACGGCTTTACATCGCCCCCTTTTTCTGCGCGGGTTTGATATTATACACTATCCTGATAGCAGACCCCCTATTAATTTTTGGATGACCGGATCTAAGACATTATTGACCCAACATGGTATTGCCCCTCTAATATTAGAACGGAATTTAAGTTCAGCAGGTGAGCTATTTTTGAATCATCTCCTCAAATGGATATCTAAAAAGGCAGATCTGCATATAACGGTATCTCAATCCGAAAAATATCAACTAACTCAAAAATTCGGTCTGCCTGAAGATAAAATCGAAGTTATATATCATGGTGTGGAACATGATAAGTTCAAGCCTTTTAAAAATCATGATATCCTTTTTAACTCCCTAAGGGATAAATTTGGTATAGAGGTTCCATATATATTGCATGTAAGTAGTTGTATGAATAAAAAAAATGTTGTGAGGATTGTACAGGCCTTTGCCAGGATTATAAAACAGAATCATATAAGTCATCGACTTGTAATAGCAGGTAGTGGCGGTACCGGTTATAAGGATATGCTCGTGGAGATCGAAGCAAGTAAAATAAAAGATCGTGTTATCCTCACTGGCCATATAGGTGATGAATGGCTGCCTAAATTATATGCAGCCGCAGATATGCTTGTCTTCCCTTCACTCCATGAAAGTTTTGGGCTCCCTATCCTGGAGAGTATGGCATGTGGTACGCCTGTTGTAACTTCTAATGTCTATTCAATGCCTGAAATCGCAGGAGATGCCGGGGTCCTCGTAGATCCTGAAGATGTAAACAGTATTGCTAAAGGCATATGGAGTCTCTTAAGTGATGAGGGATATAAGAGAGAACTCAGTTTTAAAGGCATCCAAAGGGCAAAGATGTTTACATGGGAAAGATGTGCAAAGGAACATTTAAGGGTATACAAAAATTTACTATGAAAAAATCGATTATTATTGGCATAGATGGCGCTTCATGGAATGTGCTTAATATCCTTATACAGGAAAGGGCTCTGCCTGCTATTGCTGATTTGATTAAAAAAGGGGTTTGTGGATCCCTGAAAAGCACTATACCCTATTTTACAGGGCCTGCATGGGTGTCTTTTGCTACCGGCATGAAACCGGGCGGACATAGTATATACGATTTTTTGAGGGTTGACCCGGAGCGTAAAAAAGTGAGAGTAGTAAGTTCGGGTGACATAGCATCAAAAACCTATTATGAATTACTAAATTCAAATGGTCTGAAGACCATAGTAATCAACCTTCCTGTTTCTTACCCCCCAAAGTCTGATTGCGGAATTCTGATTAGTAGTTTTTTGACTATAGACAAAAACAGGATGGTATCACCATTGAAGATAAAAGAGAAATATTCTGACATATTCAGCCGTTATAAAACATTTCCGGAAGAAAAGATAGAAGAGATTCATAGCTATATTGATGAGTTATGCCATATTGAGGAGACAAGGTTTGAGCTGGCTAAGAAGCTCTTTGCAGAGGAAGAATGGGATCATTTTTTTGTCTTGTTCTCGGGTACAGATTGGATTTCACACGCGACACTTGGTAAATTTTTTAGTGGAGATATAACGGTTAAACAGAAATTTATTGATTTTTGGCAGCAGATTGACCGCTATATCAGTTGGTTCCTTGATAAATTAGATAGCAAGACCACCTGTTTTGTCATTTCAGATCATGGCTCAATCCCCAAAAAGTTTGTATTTAATATCAATAAATTCTTGCATGATATGGGATTTGCCACAAAAAAAATCAATCATAATGCGAAAGATAAAGATAATAATATGCTTCCAACCATTATAAATAATATCGAAACCAAAAGAAAAGGTTATCATATCCCTGTTAAGTTGTCTATGATAAGAAAGAATAAATACTTAAGATATATTGCAAGTAAGTTTAATCTCTTTTTAATAAAATATCTT
>QIDP01000135.1 GCA_003229375.1 Nitrospirota bacterium | reverse complement strand
CGTCATATTACGGGCTAACCTGAACCACTTCTCCTGAGGGTGGGGATGGCGAAAACCTTTATCAGGATAGCATTCTCATAATCCTTTCCTGTGGGAATAGGGGATGCAAAATTAAACGCAGGATAAACATGTAGATGTTCTGAGCTGAATATTTTCGGACGCGGGTTCGATTCCCGCCGCCTCCACCAGTGAATTTCAAACGAACCGGTCCGAATGCCGCAAGGGGCATGTCGGGAGATTCGTTTTTCTTTTTGTAGCAGGGGATTACGGCGTTTCTTATCGTCGGTGACTCACCTTACCATCACCCCGTTTTCGGGAAATCCCGGCCATTTTTCTTCTCTTGCACGCCTTTTTTCTCCGTTTTCTCAGATTTCACTCTCGGATCTCGTCCGGCTCTAGACATCTTTTCCTGTAGTCTTTGTTCTGCCAGTTCCTCGGCAAACCGCTCGACAACCCTGGCGATTCCGTCAAAGAGTTCGTTGATACCCATGGTCAAACCTCCTGATTATCCGTTCTCTGTCCCATACCTACCGGAGAAAGAGAAAAAGTGTCGTTGAAAATGTTGAGTCCGTCGCGTTTTCTCTGTTTGGGTGTTTGTTGGGAGTTACTTACCGGGTGAGTTGGTGATCTGTCGGGATTTAAAGGATTTTTCTCTTGCACGTGACATGTCACCTGTTATATTATGTTTTTTATGTTTCAGGTTAGGCAGATTGCCTGTGGCAACCTGCCTACAGGTAAACATTTGCTTGCAGAGCGGAAACGGCTGCGCAAAGAAAAGGCAAAAGGATATTGAAATGGCCAACAGTCCAGAAACATTTCCAGCTTTGGTAAAGGAAGTCCGAAGGCAATTGGAAATCAGCCAAGAGGAGCTGGCCCATGAGCTGGGGGTGAGCTTTGCCACCATCAACCGCTGGGAAAATGGCAAGACCACCCCGTTCAAACTGGCTTGGGGACAGTTTGACGCCTTTTGCAGGAAGATGACTGCTGCGAAGAAGCTTGATCTGAGCGAATGGATAGCGGTATAAAGCATGGCCCAGCTTGAACACATCGAAGCGATTGAAAAACGCCTCTGGGGGGCGGCCGATACGTTGCGCGCCAACTCCAACTACGCCAGCAATGAGTATTTTTTGCCGGTCATGGGCCTGATCTTTCTCCGCCACGCCTACAGCCGTTATTTGAATGTGAAAGATGAGATCATCGCGTCACTGCCGACTCGCGGCGGAAAGACCCGCACCCTCACCAAAGAAGATTTCTCCCAGAAAAGCGCCATCTTTCTGCGGGAAGAAGGGCGGTTTGATTATCTGGTTGCACTCACGGACAGCGACGACCGTGCCAAGGCCATCATTTCGGCCATGGAAAGTATTGAAGCGGACTACAGCAACCTTCACGGCGTGTTGCCCAAGAGTGAATATCAGGAACTGGACAACGAAGTCCTCGGGCAACTCCTGCGCACCCTGAACCCTGACGAACTGAAACGGGTCTCCGGCGATGTCTTTGGCCGCATATACGAATACTTCCTGACCCAGTTCGCCGATCAGAAAGCCCACGATGGCGGTGAGTTTTTTACACCCGTTTCACTTGTTGCTTTGATCGCAAATGTTCTGGAGCCCAGGCAAGGAACGGTGCTTGATCCGGCCTGCGGATCAGGTGGTATGTTTGTGCAGAGCGCCCAGTTCGTTGAACGGCTACACCAGAACCCGTCGGATAAATTGACCTTCCGGGGGTTGGAGAAAAACGCCACCACGATTCGCCTTGCCAAAATGAACCTGGCCGTTCATGGTCTGGAAGGTGACATCCAGAAAGCCATCACCTACTACGAAGACCCCCACGAATTGTTGGGCAAGTCGGATTTTGTGACGGCCAATCCACCTTTCAATGTGGACGAGGTGGATGCGGGCAAGGTCAAGAACGATCCGCGTCTGCCCTTCGGCCTGCCCGGTGTCAACAAGGGCGGCAAGGTTTCAAACGGCAACTATCTCTGGATCAGTTATTTCTACAGTTACCTGAGTGAGACAGGCAGGGCCGGGTTCGTCATGTCTTCGCAGGCGTCCAGTGCCGGACGGGACGAGGCCAAGGTTCGCCAAAAGCTCATCGAGACCGGCGACGTGGAAATCATGATCGCGATCCGCAGCGGCTTCTTTTACACGCGTACGGTTCCCTGTGAGCTGTGGTTTCTGAACCGGGGCAAGCGCAAGGAAAACAAGAACAAGGTTTTGATGATCGACGCGCGTAATATCCACCGCAAAGTGACGCGCAAGATTTACGATTTTTCGCCGGGGCAGCTTCAGAACATCCTTGCTATTGTCAGTCTCTATCGCGGCCAGCAGGAGCACTTCCTGAAACTGGTCGCACGCTATTGCAGGACAACGCTTGAGGAAACAGCAGCCTGTTTTAATTTGATAGACGAAGAAGGTCAGAAGGTCAAAGCGCTTGGAACCTTTGCAGATTCCATGGCTGCTTTGCGTACAGCAATGCAACCTTTTTTGGCAACGCTGAAGAAGGACGGACCGCAAGCCGAAACGCTAAAGCAACTGGACGAAGGGCTTAAAACCTTCATTCAGGACAATAAAACCTTCAAGGCTACGGGCGAAAAAGAACAAACCTCCCGGGAAAAACAGAAAACCAGCAACGGTGCGTTGAAAAAGGCAGTAGATCGCCTTGCGCCTCTCGGTGAAACCAGCCGTGATCTCGTGAAACAGGCCGACCTTCTTTATAAGCTGGCCTGCCGCCTGATCGAGATTTGCGAAAAGGAATTGAGCGCCAGGGAAAGCGACAAATGGGTTACCCGCGACATTGTGCGCACACGTAAAGCCGCGGATGAAGCACGGCGAGTGGCCGTTGAGCAACTCAAGCGCGTCCGATACTTCCGGCGGCATGCTGCCTGGCTGACCGAGCGGTTTCCAGAAGGTGAACTCCGCGACATGGAAGGGTTGGTCAAACTGGTTGATAAGGCCGATCTTGAAGCCAACGACTGGAGCCTGACGCCCGGCCGCTATGTGGGCGTTGCCCCCGAAGAGGAGGATGAGGATTTCGATTTTGAGGAAGCCTTGCGGGACATTCACGTCGAGTTGAATGATCTCAACGCGGAGGCGGTGAAGCTTGCTGCTCAGATTGCCAGAAACTTTGAGGAGTTGGGGATATGAGCGACAAAGAGCACAAATCAGAGCGCAAGTCGCGGGGCCGAAGCCGCAAAGATGCTTCTTTCCCTGTGCCGGGGGGAAAAGGAGCCTTGCCTGACAACTACGCAGACGTTCTCGCCGGACTGAAAGAGCGCATTCAGTCTCAACGCCTGCGTGTGACCCTTTCGGCCAATGCGGCCATGATTCTGCTTTATTGGGAAATCGGCAAAACCATCCTGGAACGGCAGGAGCAACAGGGCTGGGGTGCAAAAATCATCGATCGCCTCTCTTATGATCTCAAAGAGGCATTTCCTGATATGAGCGGCTTATCGCCTCGCAATCTCAAGTATATGCGAAAATTTGCTGAAGCCTGGCCGGACAAGGCAATTGTGCAAGGGCCGCTTGCACAAATCACCTGGTATCACAACCTGGCATTATTGGAAAAATGCGATAATTCTGAGATGCGTCTCTGGTACGCCGCCTGCACCGTGGAAAACGGATGGAGCCGCAATATTCTCGCCATGCAGATTGAATCGCGTTTGCACGAGCGAAAAGGCAAAGCCGTCAATAATTTTGAAATCGCCTTGCCGCCGGCAGATTCAGACATGGTGACTCAAATATTCAAAGACCCCTACCTCTTTGACTTTCTTGGAACAGCCGATCCGCGCAAAGAGCGTGAAGTCGAATCTGCGCTGGTCGCGCATGTACAAAAGTTCCTGCTGGAACTTGGCGCGGGATTTTCCTTTGTCGGTCAACAGGTCTTATTGGTCAACAGGTCTTATTGGAAGTGGGCGACAGCGATTTTTACGCGGACCTGCTCTTTTACCATCTCAAGCTGCGTTGCTTTGTGGTGATTGAATTAAAGGCAGTACCCTTCGATCCTGCCTTTATCGGCCAATTGAATCTCTATCTTTCGGCTGTTGATGATCTGATGCGCCACCCCGACGACCAGCCGACCATCGGCCTGCTGCTCTGTAAGGGTAAGGATAAGGTGGTCGCAGAATACGCACTGAGCGGGCTCACCAAACCCATGGGCGTAGCGGATTGGGAGACAAAGCTGACCGCAAGCCTGCCGGATGAGCTGAAATCCAGCCTGCCGAGTATCGAAGAAATCGAGGCGGAGTTGTCGAAATCGGAGGGTGGGGGATGATGAAATTCGATTCCAGACAACATCAACGCCGGTCCATACGATTGCAGGGATATGATTACACACAATCCGGTGCGTATTTTGTGACGATTTGCGTACAAAACAGGGAATGCCTGTTTGGCAATATTGCAAACGGTGAGATGCGGTTGAATGACGCAGGTAAAATGATTCAAACGGTATGGGATGCAATACCCAAATATTATCCGGGCATTGATATTGATGCATATCAAATCATGCCCAACCACATCCACGGCATCATTATTATCGTAGGGGCAGGCCCCTGTGCCTGCCCTGACAATGGCCCCCGTGCCTGCCCTAATCCCGATCAACCGTATAATAATGGGCAACCACAGGAAACCGGGCAACCACAGGGGGTTGCCCCTACGGGCGGAACATTGTCATTATCGGATGTGGTTCATCGTTTGAAAACCATGACAACAAAACGGTATGTTGATGGCGTCAAACAAAGCGGATGGCCGCGATTCAATCGTAAATTATGGCAACGCGGGTTTTACGAACATATCATTCGCAATGAAAATGAATTGACACAAATCCGCGAATACATCACCAACAATCCGCAAAATTGGACCAACGACAGAAACAACCCCGTCGTGCCAAATAATATTCCCGTAGGGGCAGGCCCCCGTGCCTGCCCTGAACCTGATAAACACCCAAACCCGACGGATCAGATTGCCAGGAACTTTGAGGAGTTGGGGATATGAGTGTCAGCGAAGTTGCAATTTCTGGGCTGGGCCGAATCGTAACTGGCAAGACACCTAGTACGAAGAACCCGGCGTTCTTCGACGGTGAGTGCCAGTTCGTAACGCCATCAGACCTGGACTGGAAAACATACTACTGCCGGTCGACCGAAAGAACCGTGACTGACGACGCGAGGAAATCACATCAGAATCAGTTCGTCCCGCCTGATGCGGTAATGGTGACCTGTATTGGAAACACGATAGGTAAGTGCGGGATTTCATCTGTCGATTGCCTGACGAATCAACAAATCAACACCATTATTCCCGAAGAAGGGAATAACCCGAGATTCGTTTACTACCTACTTGTTCACAACACAGAGGTAGTACGCGGCGTTGGGCTTGGTGGGGGCGCTGCTACTCCTATTCTCAACAAGACCTCTTTTTCAAAAATAAAGCTTCGAGTTCCCTCGAAGGAAAGTTGGGATGGCATCGCCAACATCCTCTCCACCTACGACGACCTGATGGAAAACAACCGCCGCCGGATTCAATTGCTGGAGCAATCGGCGCGGCTGCTCTACAAGGAATGGTTCGTCCACCTCCGCTTCCCCGGCCACGAACACATCAAAATTGTTGATGGTGTGCCGGAGGGGTGGACCCAAGGAGTAATATCCGATCTCGGTGAAGTTATCACTGGAAAGACACCCAGTAAAAAAAGAGCCTCTTATTACGGTGGCGATATTCCGTTCATTAAGACACCCGATATGCATGGAAACGCAATTGTCATCCAAACAGAAGACAGACTTACCGAAGAAGGTGCTAATAGCCAGGCAAATATAATGTTGCCACCAAGATCGATTCTTGTTTCATGTATCGGTACGGTAGGAGCAGTTTCGTTCAATTCAACCCCTGCGCAAACGAATCAACAAATCAATGCGATAATTCCAAAGAATGAATTCCTTCGTTATTGGACATTTTTCAGCGCAAAAGATTTAAAGCCCCTGCTTGAAGGTATAGGTGGTGGTGTAACAATGACGAACGTAAACAAGACAAAATTTTCAGGGATTCAGGTTATTATTCCGCCACCCCTGTTACTGGAAACATTCAACTTAATTGTTGCCCCTATGTTTGATCAAATCGAGATGTTGCTGTTAATGAATAAACAATCAGCCCAAACCCGCGATCTTCTCCTGCCTCGCTTAATGAATGGAGAAATCACGGCATGACCGAACCCGCCCTCGCAACTATCAGCTACAAAGACCAGGACCGGCAGGTTTCCTGGCGTGGTGTCAGCATGGATGATAGGGATGGATTCAATACCTTCATGACAAACGACGTGGCCTCGCGGCTTCACGACGAAGAAGGCACGAGCGAATTTAAAGCACACCTTCGCAGCCTGGCCAATACCGGATTCGCCCGCGACAGTCTGGGCGATATTCTGGCGGCGGAGATTCCTGAAGAACGCGATTGGGCGGTTGGCGAGGCCATGGCCGAAGCTTACCTGGGACGGGAACATGAAATCACCTGGCCCTGGAATATGGAGAGAGATAAGCGCAACCCCAAGGCCAGTCTTCCCGGGGCGGACCTGGTGGGATTCAAGATCGACGGGGACGATGTTCGCCTCGCGCTTGGTGAAGTAAAGACTTCCACCGACCGGCAGACACCGCCGGGTGTAATGAGTGGGCGCAGCGGCATGACTCACCAGATTGACAACCTGGCAAGCGACTTGTCACTGATTTGCCAATTACTTAAATGGTTACTGCCTCGGTGTAAGGGCACGGACCACGAAGAGCTATTCAACAAGGCAGTTACTCTGTACATAGAATCAGGGAATAAAACAGTCATGCTTTTTGGCGTCCTGATTCGAGATACAAGTCCCAACGAGGCAGACTTGAAGGCAAGAGGCCAAACACTCGCAGAATCGTTACAAGACCCAATGACCTGTCATCTGATTGCAATTTATCTTCCCTGTGCCATCACCGACCTTCCAGCGCGTGCCGCGGGAGGTGGATCATGAGCCATTGGCTGCTTGAAAAACTAAGCGACACCCGAAAGCTCGCCTTGAAGCAGGCGAGCCGTGCGCAAATTTATCACGAATTGCTCGATGCTCCATTCGGTGAGGATGCGGAATTGATTCGCCGCTGTGCCGAAGCACTGGAAATGGTTGTGCTCGATCTCGTTCTGGAAGACGTTGCTGACGACGAAGAAAAACAGAAGGAACTGAAACTCAGCGCCGCTGATGCCTTCCGCCTGCTTCGCGCCCTTCCGAGGCCGAACGATGTTATGGATGCGGGTATGTTCCTGCTCCGAGCAGGCACACTGGCCGTGCTCGGCGACAAAGGTTCCGATGCGGCGCGGTGGCTTCGGGAAGAAAGCTGGCCCGAGCTACCCTTGGAATCCGACGATTGGAGCAAGCGAACCTGGGCGACCATTCTTGACATCTGGCTCCGGCTTATTCGCAAGGATGGATGGTCGGATCGCGACGCAGTGCTGGAACGTATTTCCCATCTGCGCGATTCGCAAGCGTCCTTCGAGAAAGATCACCTCGAAGGGCAGGAGCCTGCGGACGCCAAGGCAACAGCTCTTGAATTGATTGGGCTCTATCATCTGGCCAAAGCCGCCGAAGTGTTTGCCCATTACATGACCGATGGTGTTGTGGATGGGAAGTACCAAATCCATCAATTGCTCGAAACCCACTTCGACCGGGTGCTGGCCGTATGTAAGCAAGCGCAGATGGTGGACCTGGAGCCGCTCAGTCGCTTACTTGCCGCCAGCGCCTCGCAGATGGCCGACAATTCCATCTGGACCGTTACAAGAGCCGTCAACTCGCGTGTAACAGCGTTCGTGAAGAGCCTTGTGGATCGTGGGCGCGGGAACCGTGCAATCTTTGATGTCCTTCCGCCGCAACGCCGCACGCTGGCGGAAAAGGGTTTGCTTGCCTCCAGCCGCCGAGCAGTCGTCGTGAGTTTGCCCACATCCAGCGGAAAAACGCTGATCGCAGAATTTCGGATACTTCAGGCACTCAACCAGTTTGACCATGAGCGCGGGTGGGTTGTTTATTTGGCTCCGACACGAACTCTTGTCAACCAAATTGCACGTCAATTGAGAAAAGATTTCGAGCCATTAAATATCAATATTGAACAAGTGAGTCCTGCCTTAGAGATTGATAATATTGAAGCGGATATGCTTAACCAGTCGGATCCTGCGCATGAATTTCGCGTTCTTGTTACGACACCGGAAAAACTCGATCTCATGCTCAGACAGGGCTGGGAAGAGAAGATTGGCCGGCCCTTAACACTTGTGGTTGTGGATGAGGCGCACAACATTCAGGGCATTCGACGGGGATTAAAGATCGAGCTATTGCTTGCTACGATCAATAGTGAATGTCAGCGCGCTCAATTTCTACTACTCACGCCCTTCATTGAGAACGCTCGCGAGGTTGCCCGATGGCTAGGCGGGCAGAATTCAGAGGACGTTAGTCTCTCAGTCGATTGGCAACCCAATGATCGCGTTATTGGAATTGTTCAGGCCGAAAAAGGAGAAGTGTTCAACGGTCGGAGCTTTGACTACGATCTCCGCATGGAGACCGTGCATACCACAAGGCAAACCCTTGCGGTTGATGACTTGCTTGTCTTACCTAAGAAGGAAGAAATCGCATCGACCTACAATAAAGTCTCTGATTTGAGCAGTTTGGCGGCGGTTGCTGCCCAAACACTCCAAAAACGTGGTCCTGTGATTGTGATGCATACTCGCCCTGACTGGGTGTGGACGCTGGCCAAGCGCTTCAAAATTGAAGAAAACCGCAGAACTCCATCTCAAAAAGTTGAACTCGTACAGCAATTCCTGAAAATGGAATTTGGCCCGACTTTCCCGCTTATCGAGTTGATGTCATATGGAGTCGGCGTTCATCATGCGGGGTTATCTGATGATGTTCGTGCACTCATGGAATGGCTCTTTGCAGCGGATGAATTGAGATTACTGGTTGCGACCACCACCATTGCGCAGGGCATGAACTTTCCCGTTACCGGCGTTGTGATTGCATCGCACCAATACCCTTATGGCGTTGACATGCCTCCAGAAGATTTTTGGAATATCGCTGGACGAGCAGGTCGAATTAGCCAGGCGGCACTTGGAGTTGTCGTACTTGCTGCCGATAGCACAGCCAAAGCGGATACTCTTCAACAATTCATTAACCGTCAATCAGGTGCTCTGAATTCTGCACTCATTGCCTTAGCCCAAGAAGCGAGCAACGACCTGGGTGACTTGAAGGGGATTATCTACAAACATCCGGAATGGTCTACTTTCGTTCAGTACCTTGCCCACGCCTATCGGCAGATGGGAAGACCCGAGGGATTTGCTGATGAGATTGAACAAGTGTTACGAGGTACATTTGGCTTCGAAAAATTGCGTGCAGGGCATTCTTCCCTGGCCAACCGACTTTTGGAAGGGATTCATTCTTACACGCAGTACCTGCAACAGCCAGGTCAACCGCTGAAGTTGGTAGATAGCACTGGTTTTTCGCTTCAAACCATTCGTGGAGTACTGGCGCAAGCTGGAGAGGCTGGGATTACCGAGAACACATGGAATGCAAACTCGTTATTTAGCTCAGGCAATCAAGACCTGCAACGCATGATGGGGATCTTGCTGCGAGTACCTGAGTTGCGTGAAAACCTGGAAGCTGTAACCGGAGGACACAATCCAGACGGTGACAAGCTCGCGCTTATCGTCAAAGATTGGGTGAATGGTGTGCCGGTTTCAGACATTGCGAATCGCTACTTTCTTGAAGATGGAGGTGACGCTACAAAAGCAATGACTGTATGCGGCAAGAACCTCTACGGAAAGTTAACTCAAACTGCCGCTTGGGGTCTCGGTGCTCTCCTGTCAATTACAGGCAGCGGCCTGTCTGAAGAACAGATGCAGACCCTGAGCAATCTTCCGTCGCGCGTGTACTACGGAGTCAACAATGATGAAGCAATTGCCCTTCGATTGCTTGGGGTGCCAAGAGCGGCAGCAACGAGCCTTGCCAGCAGCATGGGTGACGTACTCGATAAACCCCTAACGATCGTTAGGGGTCATCTGCGCGAAATGGATGAAGCGGACTGGCGGCAAGCGCTCGGGCAACACGAGGGCGGAGTATACCGGAATGTGTGGCGCGTTCTGGAAGGCTTGGAGTAGGTCGAGGATGAACAAATGACACCACTTAATGAAGACACCCTCGTGCAACAAACCACGGCTGAGTATCTGGAAAAAGAACTCGGCTGGGAATCGGTATTTGCTCACAATAACGAAGTATTTGGAGCAAACCCTCATCCCCGGCCCTTCTCCCAGAGGGAGAAGGTGGGTAGTCCTCTCCCCTTGGGAGAGGATACAGGTGAGGGTACAAAGCTTGCCAACGGCAAGATTTGTTTAGGGCGTGCGTCTGATCGCAAAGTGGTCCTCACGAGGTATCTTCTGGAAAAACTGCGTGAATTGAACCCGGGCTTGCCGGAAGATGCTTATTCCGGAGCAATTCGGCAAATTGTTGAGTTCAGCAGCACGCAAACTTTGCTCGCCACCAACCGCGACAAATATACTCTGTTCAAGGAGGGCGTACAGGTCGCTTTCCGGAATGACAAAGGAGGGCTGGTCAAAGACCGCCTGCGTGTATTCGATTTTGCCAAACCGGAAAACAACGATTTTCTAGCGGTGCGTGAACTGTGGGTGCGCGGAGACCTCTATCGCCGCCGGGCTGACATCATCGGCTTCGTCAACGGGATTCCGCTTTTGTTCATCGAATGCAAAAACATCCACAAAAGCCTCCGGACAGCCTACGACCAGAACTTGGCCGACTACAAGGATACCGTTCCCCATCTCTTGCATCACAACGCCATCGTCATGCTGGGCAACGGAAACAAGGCAAGAATCGGTTCGGTATCGAGTAAGTGGGGGCATTTCCATGAGTGGAAGCGGCTAGCCGAACAGGAACCGGGTGTGGTGGATATGGAAACGCTGCTCAAAGGCGTCTGCTCAAAACAAAACTTCATGGACCTGCTGGAGAATTTTATTGTTTTTGATGACTCATCCGGCGGGCTTGTGAAAATCGTTGCCCGGAACCACCAGTTTCTCGGTGCGAACCTGGCGGTCGAGGCCGTTAAGAACAGGTGTGATCTTCAGGGAAAACTTGGGGTGTTTTGGCATACCCAGGGGTCGGGCAAGAGCTATTCCATGGTGTTTTTCACCGCCAAGGTGCGCCGGAAACTGGGTGGCAACTTCACGTTCCTGATCTGCACCGACCGGGACGACCTTGACACCCAAATCTACAAAACTTTTGCCGGGTGTGGATTGGCGGACAACGACAAAGACCCTTGCCGGGCAAAAAGTGGTGACCATCTGAACCGCCTTTTAACTGAGCACAAGGCTTACATCTTCTCCCTGGTGCAGAAATTTAATCAAGACGTAGAACCAGAGAATGCGTACACACAGCGCGGCGACGTGATCGTTATTACTGACGAAGCGCACCGGACGCAATATGGTCGCCTGGCTCTTAACATGCGTAACGCCCTTCCGAATGCCAGTTACATTGGCTTCACGGGAACCCCCTTATTCAAGGACGACGAAGTTACCCGGCGCGTGTTCGGGGATTATGTGTCCACCTATGATTTCCAGCGGGCAGTTGAGGATGAAGCGACCGTACCCCTTTATTACGATGCCCGTGGCGACAAGCTGGGCATTGCCACCTCCGACCTGAACGAACGCATCGCCGCCAAGCTTGAGGAATTTGAGACCGAGGACATCGACGTCGGGCAACGTCTGGAAAAGGAGCTCAAGCGGGACTACCACATCATCACGGCAGGTAAGAGACTGGAACAGGTCGCCCGTGATTTTGTGGAACATTATTCAACGGCATGGGAAACCGGCAAGGCCATGCTTGTGTGCATCGACAAGGTTACCTGCGTACGGATGCACGACCTTTTTGTGGAATTGTGGGCCGAGCGTATTCTGATGCTGGAAGGCAAACTGTCCTCCGTCATGGACGAACAGGAAGAAATCTATCGGCAACGGCAACTGGCCTGGATGAAAGAGACCCTGGCGGCGGTGGTTGTAAGCGAGGAACAGGGCGAGGTTGACAGGTTCCGCAGGTGGGATCTGGATATTACCCCGCACCGCAAGCTCATCAAGCAGGGCTTTGAGTTGGAAGACGGGACTCGAGTTGATCTGGAAGAGGCTTTCAAAAAGGAGGGGCATCCCTTCCGGGTCGCCATTGTGTGCGCCATGTGGCTGACCGGGTTCGACGTGCCCAGCCTTTCGACGCTTTATCTGGATAAGCCGCTCAAGGCCCATACCCTGATGCAGGCAATCGCGCGTGCCAACAGAGTAAATGAAGGCAAGAACAATGGCCTTATTGTGGATTACTGCGGAATCCTCAAAAACCTCCGCAAGGCACTGGCAACCTTTGCCGGCACCGCCGATGGGGGGCATGGCGGCGAAGACGGTGACGGTGAGCGCGACCCGGCAAAACCGGAAGACGAGCTTCTATCCGGGTTGCAGGAGGCAATCGCTTTTGTCCGCTTCTTCCTTGAAGAAGGTAACGCTTCCCTGGACAACATTATCGAGAAGACCGGTTTCGGTCGCAACGCGGCTATCGTGGCTGCGAAAGAAGCGGCCAACGAAAACGATGAGACCCGGAAACGCTTCGAGGTCATAAGCCGGGAGGTGTTCAGGAAGTTCAAGGCGTGTATCAATATCAAAGCCGTCAATGCCCATCGAAAAGAGTACGACGCAATCAATATCGTTTACAAGAGCCTTCAGCAAGACCGGGATAAGGCGGACATCAGCGATATCATCCGTCAGCTTCACCAAATTGTGGATGAAGCTATCGACACAAAAGCAAACCAGGTCGCAGAGCCGATAGCACCTTACGACATCAGCCGGATTGATTTTGACCGGCTCCGCAAGGAGTTCGAACGGAACCCGGCAAAACGAACCACGGTTCAGAATCTGAAACAGGCCATCGAGAAAAAGCTGCTTCGGCTTCTGGCACAAAACCCTTTACGAACGAATTTCCAGAAACACTACGAGGAAGTAGTCGCCGAATACAACCGGGAGAAAGATCAGCTCACCATCGAGAAAACATTCGAGGCTTTACTCAAGCTCGTTGATGCGCTGGATGTGGAAGAACGCCGGGCCATACGGGAAGGTCTTGATGAGGAATCTCTGGCACTGTTCGATCTGCTAAAAAAGCCAGACCTGAAAGCAACGGATATCCGGAAGATCAAAAGGGTGGCTGCGGAGTTACTTGCAGCATTGAAGGCA
This sequence comes from Nitrospirota bacterium, assembly GCA_003229375.1. Lineage (GTDB taxonomy): Bacteria > Nitrospinota > Nitrospinia > SZUA-224 > SZUA-224 > SZUA-224. The sequence continues at coordinate 16,971 of QIDP01000135.1, read as the reverse complement.
GAGAAGCTCAAAATAGACCATTGGCGTGAAAAAGAATCGACCCGAGATGCCGTAAGGGTCAGCATTCGAGATTTCCTGTGGAGTGACAAGACCGGCTTGCCGGTCAATGCCTACACTGAAGATGAGGTTGGAGTGAAGGCCGAGGATATCTTTCAGCACGTATATCGGGCCTATCCGACGGTACCTTCTCCTTTCTACGCAGCGGCTATATGAGGTAAAACCATGAATGAACGACTTTACGCACTGAAAATCAGACTGCTTGATATTGAGCCGGAGATCTGGCGGCGTTTTGTGGTGCCTGCCAGCATTACGCTGGATCGGCTCCATGATGTCATCCAGATTGTAATGGGCTGGACTGACAGCCATCTCCATGAATTCACTATCGGAAAGAAGCGCTATACGGAATACCCAGAGTCAAAAGAGGACGGGTTTGCGTGTGGCAGATATCGACTTGGTGATCTGATCAAACAAAAAGGCCGGACATTCGGCTATCAATACGATTTTGGGGATTGCTGGGAACATGAGTTGACCATCGAAGACAGCCGCTATTTTAACCCGGAACTGAGAACGGAAATCGCCTGCCTTGAGGGTGAAAGAGCCTGCCCGCCAGAGGATGTGGGCGGCGTGCCGGGATATTATGAATTCTGTAAGGCCCTGAAAGACCCGACGCACGAGGAGCATGAGAGCTTTATGGAATGGTCCGGCGGTGAATACGACAGCGAACAGTTTGATTCCGATACAGTCAATTGGGAATTGATGAAATATATGCGCTGGTCCCGGGACAGGTATCAAGACTGGGGCGGGATTGAATGAGCAAACCAAAAAAACAGGATAAGGACACAGGAAAGCAGCTGATCCGCAACAGCACGGCTGAGTTTCTTATCTTTACCGGGCAAAGCGGCGAACAAAGCATCGAGGCCAGGTACGAGGATGAAACCATCTGGCTGTCTCAAAAGCTGATGGCACAACTCTTTGATGTGGATGTGCGTACCGTTAATGAGCACCTTAAAAACATCTATGATCAGGCTGAGTTAGCTCGTGAGGCAACTATCCGGATTTTCCGGATAGTTCAAACCGAGGGAAAACGGGAGGTCTCCCGGAACGTTGATTTCTATAACCTCGATGCCATTATCTCGGTGGGATACCGGGTCAATTCGGTACGGGCTACCCAGTTTCGCCAGTGGGCGACTCAGGTATTGCGGGAGTTTGCCATCAAGGGCTATGTGCTGGACAAAAAGCGCATGGAAAACGGGATGTTCCTCGGTGAGGATTACTTTGAACGTTTGCTGGAAGAGATCCGGGAGATCCGTCTCAGCGAGCGTCGCTTCTACCAGAAAATCACCGACATTTACGCCACCAGCGTCGATTACAACCAAGATGCCCCGACCACCAAGGCTTTCTTTGCCAAAGTGCAGAACAAGCTACATTTCGCCATCCACGGCAATACGGCAGCCGAGTTGATCATGCAACGGGCGGACAGCACCAAAACCAACATGGGACTAACCTCATGGGAAAAGGCTTCTGACGGCAAGATTGTGAAACCCGATGTATTCGTTGCCAAAAACTATCTGGACAAGGATGAGCCGGCGTCACTGGGACGCATCGTCAACGCCTATCTGGATCTGGCCGAAGAGCGCGCCAAGCGGAAAATCCCCATGACCATGGAAGACTGGGCCAAGCGCCTGGATATGTTTCTGGAATTTGACGACCGTGAGATTCTGCAGGACAGCGGAAAAGTGACCGCCAAGCTGGTCAAGACCCATGCCGAGAGTGAATTTGAAAAATACCGCATTGTGCAGGACCGTCTCTTCGAGAGCGACTTTGACCGGGTAATCAAACAGCTGGAAGAGAAAGAGGAAGACGCTGAATAGATGCTTAGTTGTCAACATTTTAATGTTTGTACCAACAATAAGCAGGGGCGAAAAATCTCTCGGTTGATTAATGAAGAGAGTCGTAAGAAACTCAAATCTCAATATGAACAGCCAGAATCTCAAAGCATTTATAGACTCAGACAGCAGAAAGTTGAGCTTCCATTTGGCCATATCAAGCGAAACTTAAAAGTTGACGCCTTTCTTCTAAGAGGGCGTGATGGTGTTAAAGCAGAGATGTCTCTACTGGCAAGTTGCTTTAATATTGTACGAATGATTAGCATTATTGGGGTTCCAGCATTAATTGAGAAACTCACAAGTTAAAGAGAAGGGGGAAATCCCTTCGTCTTTAGGGAAAATGGTAATACGACAGAGAAAAATCTACTAAACAGAACAGTCGTTTTTTCGTTTGCTGGAAAAACCTTAAACTTCTGTTTTCTATGTTAAAGAGTACCTTTTTAATTTGATTGTGACACAGTCTGAGAGCTGGGGGTTTACTCATGATTATTATTTTCTGTGATATGTGATAATCTGTGTCTTTCCGTGGTGAATTATTACTTTATATCTTTCTCACCTTAACAACGGTATCCATCCAGCGCATGGTTCCAGCAATTGGGTCGCCTGTATTAGGGATAATCCAGTTTGCTCTAATCCCATGCTCTTTCCACCAGATAAGCGCAAGATCAGGGTCTTTATCTGTACTGGTCGGCCCCTTCTTGCCGGAGGCATATCTTCCATATTCCCAGTGTCCGACATGATGGGAAATGGCCACTACATCAGGGTGAATACCCTCGGTTACATGAGCCTTGATCTTAATCTCACCAATCTTAGATTTGACCTGAATAATATCACCATGCTTAATCCTTAAAGCTGCAGCAGTTTTGGGATTAATCCATGCAGGATTGTCATGATAAATCTCGGTTAGCCATTTGCAGTTCTGTGTCCTTGAGTGAGTTTGGACATTGACCTTGTAGGTAGTTAGAATCAGCTCATCCTTCCCCATGTTCTGATGTTCAGGAATGGGCATCCAGCCCGGCATAGGGTTAAAGCCCTTTTTCCTGAGCAGTTCCGAGTATATCTCAAACAAGCCCGACTTATTCACCTTATCCGGCGGAAATCCCCGATATACCTTGCTGTTAATCATCTGACCAACATACTTCTTGTATGCCTTTTTGGTCGCGGTATAGTCTTGTCCTGACTTGCCCTTCCAGACCACACCTGTTTTTTTATCAATGATAGTATCTTTTTGGTCTTTAGCTGCAATCTCCTGTGTATGGGAAAGATATTTTGGTTTTGCCTTTTTATCATACCAGACACCGTATTTCTTCATATACTCAAACCCACCAGCCTCTTTTACTCCCGGTGTAGTTTCACAGGCATCACGGACAAACTCTTCTGCTGATGAAAAGCCAGGATGCAAACCCAGTCTTTTAGCTAACTCACAGCAGATATCCTTAAAATCCCGCGCTTCACCTAAAGGCTTAACCAATGGCTGACGAATATAGAACTCAGGAATCTGATTTGTAGATACCATATCTTCCCAATCCCATCTTTCTAAGTAGGTGGCATCCGGCAGGATGAGGTCAGCAAGAACGGCTGATTCATCATAAGATGTGGTGACACAGACAAAGTAGGGAATTAGTGACTCATCCTTTAAGATATCAATATTTTCCTGCATTTCACCATTGGCATAGACCGGGGTATGGCAATAAGTCATGTAAATCTCCGGTCTGCCGTATGAGCCATCTTTTATCATCTTCAGTACCTGATGGGAGGCATGATGAGTTGGGAATGCATAGTCCCCTGGAAAACCATTTATAATCTTGAGCCCCTTTTTCTTTGTATGCGGCTCAGGAAATGAGTTCTTCCATGCAGCGCCTACTGCTTTACATTTGCCGCCTTTAACATCGATATATCCGCAGATGGCATCGATCATCAGCATGGCCCGTTCGGTCTCCACGCCATTGTAGTGCATAACTGCCCCGCGATAGCCAAACAGGCAGCCGGGTTTGGCATTGGCATATTCAATCGCAAGTTGCCTGATCTTAGAAGCAGACACCCCGCTTATCCCTTCAGCCCACTTTGGAGTATATTGTCTTAGATGACTCTTTAACTGTTCTACTGTTACATTTGTCCATGTCCCGATAAAATCACTATTATAGAGGCCCTCCTGCATAATCACATTGCACATTGCCAGAACTACCGCTAAATCTGTCCCCGGCTTAATGGGAATCCACTCATCTGATTTAGCTGCTGTGTTTGATAATCTGACATCAAATGTAATCAGCTTTACTCCTTTTGCCCTTGCTTTGACCAGTTTCTGCACCAATGGGAGGTGATTGGTATGGGCTTCACAGAGGTTGCAGCCGAAATTTATTATCATATTGGTGTGTTCAAAGTCATTATTATCAAAGGCTGCTCCCCAGACTAATTCCTGGGCGGTCCATTTGGCAGATTCACAGATAGAGGTATGGTTAGCCACTGTGCCTGTTCCATAGGCGGCTAAGAAGTAGCTCTCAATTATCTTATGTGCGCTTGCCTTCATTCTGCCATAGTGGAACATAAACTTCTCCGGCTCATCTCTATCGCGTAGTTTCTTTAGTTTAGAAGTCAACTCATTCAGGGCCTCATTCCAGCTAATCCTCTTCCATTTTCCCTCGCCTCTTTTCCCAACCCTTTTTAGTGGATAAATGACCCTGTCCGGGTCATAGACCTGATTTATCCCGGCCTGTCCTTTTGCGCAAAGTTTACCATTGGTTCTTGGCAGCTCCGGGTTTCCTTCTAACTTAACCAGTCTTCCGTCTTCGACATAGCCGATTATTCCATCCCTTGCTACACACTGCCAGCAGGCAGAGGGAATGGCCTTTCTCTCCTTCCTCGTATTAGGGGAGATGTCTTTTCCTCCCCACTGAAGGGCATCCATCTTGCTTCTCAGGGTTACTACTGCCTCTGCCCTGCTTAATTTCAGACCACTAAGGGCAATAGCACTCAATGCCCCACTCTTTACTATATCTCTTCTGCTTAATCTCTTTGTCATATATCATATACCTCCTGCATAAGGTCCATCTTTCCAGATTTCAAGTTGGTACTTGCTATTAACCTCTATTCTGATGTCTTCACCTTTTTTGAGTGCCTCATTAATCTTATTTCTGTTCTTACCTATATAGAATAGGTGAGGTTTTGTCCCCTTCTCAGACAGCAACACCCCGGCCTTATATCTCTTCAATAATTTTGAGACCTCGCTATTGGAATCATTCAGGTCACCTATAATCCTTGCCCTGGCTGGACAGGTATTTATACAGGAAGGTACAACACCTGCATCAAGCCTATGTACGCAGAAGTCACATTTGGAAGCAGGGTTGGCATCAGGGTTTCCACCTGCCTTTTTCCCTGAATCAAAGAACCTCACCTTGTAAGGGCAGTTTTGCAGACAGAGACCGCAACCAATGCACCTGTCCTGATCAACCCTAACCACACCATCAGGTCTCTTGTAAGTTGCCCTCTTTTTAAATGTTACCCCGTTGAACTCTGCATTAATCGGGTCAACAGGACATACCTTAATACAAGGTGGATTTTCACAGTGATTACAGAGCCATGGCAGGAAATCCTTATTTGTATTAGGATACTCTCCATATTCATAATAGATTACCTGAGACCTGAAGACACCAAGCCTTGTATCAAACTCTGCCTTGCAGGCAATGGAGCATGCATTACAACCAGTACACCTGTCAAGGTCTATAACCATTGCCCATTTTACAGATTTCCGCTTTCTGATCAGGCTCATTGCTTCTAAATTCTCTGTGGCAGTAAGTACACCTGTCCCTGCAGCAGCTACAGCGCCTATGGCTGATACCTTTAAAAACCCCTTTCGAGTCAAACCATTTTTTTCGTCACCCATACTGCAGACCTCCTTTTGTAAAAAATTTGTAACTACTCAGGTTGTTTAGACTGTAGTCTGTTAGGACTGCGCAAAGTCAATCCATACATTTCGTCTTTAGGAAAATTCTTTGTTTCGCGATAGGTAAGAATCGTAACTTCATCGCCCAGTACAAACGCTCTGAGCTTTGTATGATCTCGCATATTTTTTCCTCACTATTCAGCTAAATACCTATAGACTATCCACCTGAGTAGTTACGATTAATTTAAAAATGGAAATTCCTATACAATCTACCATTCCAATTGTAACTGTGAAAAAAAGGTTGTGACTGTTCTTGATTTATATTCACTGCCTGCTTTTGCTGCATGATGCCCTTTTCCAAGGGCAGCAAAGTCAACCCCTGATTGCAAATTCAGTGCCTTGCCTATATTCCATTTTAACTGTGTATAGACATCTGTGCCTATATACTTGTCCTGATTGGCCAGTGCATCGTTTAATGTGTAGTATCCTATAGCAACATATCCATCCAATCTGTTAATAATAGGAAAACCTGCATTTACCTGTACAGTTGTTAAGCCCATTCCAAGATTATTATTGTTGTAACTACCACCGTCTATCCGTACAGGGTTATCAATGCCTGTATCGGTTGGCCCCTGGATATTTAATTTGCCGGTAAACCCCCAGTACCCGTGACCACCATACAATGACATGGGTGTAATAAAGCTATTTGAATAATGTTTATTCTCTTTAAAATCGCTGTCTCCCATGGTATATATTGCCATTGCGCCAATCTTTACACTATTAACGGGGAGACTGACCGCTAATTTGGCTGCGAGTCCATTGGCAGAGCGATCATCTGTACTGCTTATTGCATCTTTCTCATTGTATGAACTTCCCATAATAAATCCGGAGATATTGAAATTCCCGAAATCTCTCTCTGCCCTAAGACCATATATAGCCAGGGTGAGATTGGTTCCTGTGAAGCCTGCTCCCAAGCTGTTCGGTTCTTCTGCCATGAAGTAGTAAAATGAACCTCCAATACCCCCATAATCAAGATCCAATAGATAGGAATCAAAATCATCGTCCTTATTTTCCTCTCTCTCGGTGACCTTCCCTGTAGCCACTCTTACATTGATATCTCCAATCTTCCCTGTGAATTTCAATGCCAGTGGATTGAAATCCCAGAGACTGCTGAATAGTGTATCCCCGAACTTATCGGATAAAGGAATTATTCCTGCCTCACCCGTTATCCCCTCAGTAAGTTTCGCCTTAATGAAGCCGTGTCTCAGACCAAATGCGGGATTACTATCATTATCGCCCCGGTGGTTAAAATCAAATTGCTGGTTAAATACACTATCCTTTATATGACCTATGTTGAATTGGATATGTACGCTTATATCGTCATTTATTGCAGAGTCAAACGTGGGTCTAAACCTCAGTCGTGCTGCGGATAGATTCTCATCGCCAAAGACATCTTTGTCACTCTTGGAGTCTGCATAATAATTGATCCTGTATTGACCATGAAGGTTTAAATCAGCGCCCGGGGCATAACCGGTTGTAAATGTTATAATGGCTATGAGTATTAGTATTGATAATCCGATTCCTGGCTTCATCCTGTTAATTATTCTCTCTTTTTAAATTTGCCTCTTAAGTTTTGAATGTTTTCCGATGATTAAATGCTTCAAACAAATGCAATTTGTGTGCCTGATAGGATAAATATAGGTAATATAATGCTAAACGCAATAATAACAGGTAATTATAAAAGTATTATTCTTTTTTGTATTAAAAAAAATACCATGGAAATCTTCAATAGCATTAAAGAATTTAATTGTAATTTTATATTTCGTTACATTATGAAATGGTTTTGTTGTCTTCTTCTAACTTCCGCCAGATAGTTACAGGTGTAATCCTCAGGAGCCTTGCGGCCTTTGCCTTATTTCCGCCACACAAACCGATGACCTTTTTGATATAATCTAATTCCATATCATGTAGAGTAGGTATATTACCGGTAAAAGCTAAATCTTTTATGTCAGGTTCTTCTTTTAGGGTCTTCTGTGAAAAATCAGCCCTTCTTATTATATCTTCCTCTGTTAATAAAACAGCCCTTTCAATAGAATTTTTCAATTCCCTTATATTTCCAGGCCATCTGTATGTTTTCATAAACTGCATGGCATCATCGGAAAAATCTTTTATAACCTTTTTTAATTCTTTATTATATATTGCCAGAAAATGGTTTGCAAAGATTGGAATATCCACTTTTCGTGCCCTCAGAGGGGGGATATGTATCTGAACAACATTTAATCTATAATAAAGATCTTCTCTAAAGGTCCCTTTTGAGATTTCATTCTCTAAATCCTTGTTGGTAGCTGCTATTATTCTGACATCTACTCTTATCATCTCTTCTGATCCTACCTTTTTAAACTCCCCATTTTCAATGACCCGTAAGATCTTTGCCTGCATATTCAACGGCATCTCACTTATCTCATCAAGAAAGATAGTGCCATTATGGGCAATTTCAAAGCTTCCCTTCCTGTCAAATTCAGCCCCGGTGAATGCCCCTTTTCTATGGCCAAAAAGCTCGCTCTCAAACAGATTATCAGGTATTGCAGCACAGTTAACAATAACAAAAGGGTTATCCTTTCTTTTGTTATCAAAATGAATCATACGTGCAACGACCTCCTTGCCCACTCCTGTTTCTCCTAAGATCAATATACTTGAATCGCTATTTGATACCTTTTTTACCAATCTGAAGGCATCATGCATCTCTTTAGACTTTCCTATTACAACATCTTGTAAATAAAAACCCTTAACAGTTTGCTTAAGATAGATGTTTTCATCCAGCAGCATCTTTTGTTTTAGGGCCTTATTTACTATGACCCTGATCTGTTCGGGGTTAAAAGGTTTGCACATATACTCATATGCCCCGAGCTTGATCGATTTTACTGCTGTTTTTACATCTGCAAAGGCTGTTATCATTATTACTATTGTGTTGCTGTTTATCTCCTTAATCCTTTGAAGGAGTTCAATGCCATCCATTCGGGGCAGTTTCACATCGCATATGATTATGTCGAAAGATTCATCCTGTAAAATACGGAGCGCATCAAGACTATCCAGGGTAGTTTTTACATTAAAACCTATACGTTCAAGCGCCTTTTTACATGCATCGCATATATTTTTTTCATCATCTACAATAAGTATCTTAATACTGCTTTTATCAATCTTCATATACCTCATCCTCCCCTCTCTTATCAGGAACAGGCCCTTTAACCGGGAGTCTTAATATAGCAACGGTTCCTCTCTCTCTGTTTGAGCTTCCTTTATGATCCTTTTCAAAATTACTCTCTATTTCGATTGAACCATTTAGCCTTTTCATAATACCATAACAGATCGACAATCCCAGGCCCGTCCCTTCCTCTCTGGTTGTAAAAAAGGGATCGTATATTTTATACATATTTTTAGATGGTATCCCGCATCCGGTATCTCTAACAATAATTATGTTTTCACTATCATTATTTTTTGTAATTATGGTTAATTTGCCTGCCTTATCCATGGCCTGAATGCCATTCATCATTATATTTACTAAAACCTGCTGGAGATGGTTTCTGTCAACGTAAATGTCATCGATATCAGGACCCAAATCTGTTTCGATATCTATCATCCTGTTATCAGCCTCATGCCTTATAAAATTTATAGTCCTGTTAATTATCTCATTTATATTATAATAAGCCAATTTCAGTTCCTGCTGACGTGAGAAACAGAGGAGATCATCAACTATTCTCTTGCAGCGTTGTGTATCTTCGTCTATCTTTTGTAAGTCTTCATAGATTGCTGAATCTTTATCCATTGTCTCCATTACAAGATTAACATTCATAAAAATTGATCCGAGAGGATTATTTAGTTCATGGGCGACCCCGCTTGCCAATAAACCAATAGATGCAAGTTTATCTGTCTGGATCAAGAGGGCATCCTTTTTCCTTAATTCCATTGTCTTCTCCTCTACTTTTTTTTCCAGCGTCTTACTGTACTCCTCCTTTTGATCTCTATATTCCTTAAGGTCCTTTATCATCTTGTTAAATGTATCTGCAAGTTCACCTATCTCGTCATTAGTGGTTATATTTATCCGCCGGTCAAACTTTCCTTTGCTAATTCTTCTTGTCGCCCAAAGGAACTCAGAAAGGGGTTTTACGAACATACCGGTCAAAAAATAGCTTATAATAATACCAAATATTATTACAGCTATGGATATCTCGATGGTAAGTATTAAATTTTTTTGAATCTCCCTATGCATCAATTCGTCTGAAAAGCCGGCGTGTACAATTCCCAGATCCCCTCCATATATAGGGATAGCGATATCCCTTATATATTCTCCGTCTTCTGTCTCAATTAACTGGATATTATTCTTTTCATCAGTATCAATTTTAGTAGCTGCCAGCAGTTCTTCCGGAAAACCATCCTTAAAGGTATGTACGATAATATTATCATTTGAGTTTAAGATGAAGATGTATTTAATATCATCATTATTTTTAAGTGTTTCAAAGACCATATCACCCAAAGTCAAATTACCCTCGATCAATACCATATCTGTGGTTCTCAATGCAAGGTTATTTGTTATTGTAATACCCTTTTGGAGGAGTCCTTTCTTCAGTGTTTTGCTGAATATACTATAGGATATGGCTATAAATAATAAGGCTATTATTGTTATACAGCTTACTACTGTTAATAGGATTTTTGCTCTTAGATTTAGTTTGTTAAACATTTAATCTTTGTAGATCGACCTGTACATCATCCTTATAGAATCATATGCCTCTTTTTTTATGGGAACAAAAGAATCTATTTTAAGCTTTTTCAATATCCTTTGTCCTGTTGGATCCTTATGCATATTAAGCAAGATATTTCTTAATTGCGTTTTTGTTCCGGAGTCAAGTCTTTTAGGGGTAACTATTGGATTTATGGCAAAAAATGGGGATTTTTCTATTATCCTGGTGTTTGATGTGACAGAAGGATTTGTTTCATTTTCATACTCCCATATCAGGCTGTCAACTGCTGCTCCATCCACAATTCCTCTTGCAACAGCATTTATTGTATTGTCATGACTATAGGTATACATATATTCCTTAAAGAATGATTCAGGGGTTTCAGAGAGCATATAGATTTTATAAGTCGGAAAGAGTTTTCCACTATTGGACAGGGGATCAGAAAAGGCAAATGTTTTTCCTTCTAAATCTTCAAATGTCTCAATATCACTATCCTTTTGCACAATAATATATGATTGATATTCAGACTTGCCATATACCTTTGGTGCAGCAAGGATATCCATTTCTATCTCATTCTCTCCAAAGATATAAGCGCCCGAACATATAAAAGCGATATCTGCATATCCTGATTTTATTAGTAAGTTTATCTCTCCATAATTTGTTCTTTGAAGCAGTTTTATTGGCCGGCCTAATTTTTCGCCCATATAATTAAGCATGTCTTGATACAAAAAGAATGTCTTTTTAGGAGAGACAACAGCAGCTATGGCAAATCGTAACGAGGCATCGTCCTTTCCTCCAATGATTTTTGTCTCAATTCTTTTGGAGAAATCGACCTTTTTTATGGATTTTTTGTCCTCTGAATTGAATTGACAGACAATCCATAAAAGCGGTAAAATCAATAATGTTAATACAACCCATCTTCTTCGGGGCATAATATCTCACCGGGAAATTTGTAACAGATCTTTCTCATCCATAATGAAATCACTCGTTAACCTTGCTATTTCCCTGTAGAGGTCCAGACGTGCAGCTTCTATAATTTTCTCACAAAACTCCGGAACCCATTTTATAATATGTTTATTAAAAAATGTCTTTTCTACCTCAACACACTTCTCTGCTGTATCTATATCATCTTTCTCCCAGGCGAGTCTTTCATGCTCAATAACCTTTTGCATGAACTCAAGTTCAATACTAATATGGTCGGGAATGGATTCAAATCTCCCGGATATCTGTAACCCATAGTGCTCAACCCAGTTTTTCATATCTACTGTGCACTCGCCCCAATATCTATCTGTGCTGTCAGAAGAGACATGGATCGATTCATAAGGAGGAATATGTTTGCCAGGACCAACAAAGAGGGAAGTATATTCCACTGCAAGTTCTTCTTCGATCTGCTGAAGGGGTTTATTTATGAAAAAGTTAAGGTCTATATCATAACCTATATCCGCAACGAGACTAAGCACTCCTGTATCAATCATCTCTTTTATCTGCCCTGTTTTAAGCTCTTCTTTAAATATACCTGAAATAAATCCATAGATATTTTCTCTTTTTTTAGCGGCTTCTCTCATTTTATCCATTTTATGTTGCTCCATATAATAAGTATTGACTCTTCAGACTCTACAAGTTTTAACTCACAGCCGGCAAAATTGTTTTCATGCAAGTATTCTAAACGCTTCGACAGGCCGAATTGATAATGCAATTCCCTTAATTTGTATGATCTCGCATATTTCTTCCTCACTATTCAGCTAAATACCTACAGACTAAATACCTGAGTAGTTACAACAATTTACTAAAAAGTCCATCCATCGGTATACTGGCAAAAGTAGAAGCAAAATCAGACATGGCATAAGGAATAATTAGTTCATTGTTATGAATTATCGAACCACAGGAATAAACAACGTTTGGCACATAGCCTTCACGTTCTTCTTCATTTGGGGCCAAAAGAGGATCTTCTAAATGGGCTATTATCCTGGTGGGATCTTCTAAATCAAGCAGTATTGCTCCCAGACAATATCTTCTCATTGATCCTACGCCATGCGTGATTATTAGCCATCCTTTTTCTGTTTCTATAGGTGATCCGGCGTTGCCGATTTGAATAAATTCCCAGGGATACAAGGGGTCTTGTATCTTTTTGATGTGCTGCCAAAGGTTTATGTTATCAGAAAGCATAATATGATTGTTAACACCATCACAGCGGGAAATCATGGCATATTTGCCATTTATTTTGCGGGGAAAGAGAGCCATCCCTTTGTGTTGGGCGTGTTCTCCGTTTATAGGGGTAATTTTAAAATGATAAAAATCTTTTGTTTCTAAAAGTTTTGGTAAGATGGTAAATCCATTATAAGCAGTATAAGTAGCATAATATGTTACGCTGCCGTCATCATCTGTAAACCTGACAAATCTGGCATCTTCAATACCATTGCTTTCAGTGTAGGAAATGGGAAAGATTACCCGTTCAGAAATTGCAGTATCAAGTGAAAAGGTTATTTCATAATGAGAGCTGGCCAGCCAGTTTATTACTTGAATTACATTTTTCTTTGTATAAGTTAATTTAGTATTTTTCACGCATTCATTTATACTTGCCTGTAATTCGCCGTAAATAAAGGTATCTCCCAATTTGTCCATGACCATACCAACAACATTTTTGTGAACATTCATTTCTTTAAGTTTTTTTAAGAAGGTTTTTTTATCATAAACATGACGTTTTACAACCTCCGGTACATCAACCAGCTTACCTGCTGGTTTAAAATTTAAATCATTGTTTTTATCAACTATGCCGCTCCTGAATACTATTGATGAGATATGGCCTTCACCTGTGGCACGGAAACTAACGATTACTCTTCTTTGACCTTCTTCTAAATTAGTTTGATCAGGATCTTCAATAATAGATGGATTAAAAAAAGCAGCAGATTCAATAGAGTATTCCATTGAGAAGTAAGAGCCAATCAGTAATCTCTTTTTAAAAGACAAGGACTCTGAATCGACATTTAGTTCGTTCAATATATTTTTTACATTGTTGAAATTATTTTCAAATATTTTTGTAATATTGCGGTGCCGCTTAGAAAAGTCTCTCAATACTTGATTAAGTGTCAGATGGACATCCTCATCAGACAGGTTTATAACTTTTTGAATAATGGATTGAGCCCTGTCAGATCCACCGGGCATAAAGAAGCGTGCAATTACCCTTTTAGGATCAGGATAAAACCGGTTTGGTTTTCTTTTTACAGTTATTGCCATGTTTAAGATTATCCTTTCATTGATATCTTCGGCTATAGTTATAAGTTATACTTTTATATATATACAGATGGCATAATATTATTACTATACAAGATAGCATTGAAATTGACAAGTCAGAACATAGGCCGTATTTTAGATAGACTGCATCTCTTTGATATAGTATACTTAACCGCAACATAGAATTTCGCTTCGTAAACCAAAAATGGAAGAATTATTAAAGAATATTCGTCAATTTAATGAGGAAAGGGATTGGGGGCAATTTCATTCCCCCAAAAACCTCGCCATGTCCCTGGCTATTGAGACCGCCGAGGTAATGGAACACTTTCAGTGGCTGACCCAGGAACAGAGCAGTAACTTACCAACTGATAAAAAGAAAGAAATCAGTGAAGAGCTTGCAGATGTGATGATCTATCTGGTGAATCTTGCAGACAAGTTAAATATTGATCTTCTAAAGGCAGCACAGATGAAAATAGAAAAGAACAGAAAAAAATATCCTGTAACAAAGGCTAAAGGTAGTTACAAGAAATATTCAGAATTATAGAAAAATATTCAAAAAGGAGCAAAAATAAAACATGTCTATTGAAGAGATATTAGAAATAGTCAACGAAAAAGGAGAATTTGCTGGATCTGCACCCCGCTCAAAGATTCATGGAAACAACAAACTTCTTCACAAGGTAGTTCATGTCTTTGTTATCAATAAAAGCGGCAGCATTCTTCTTCAAAAACGTTCAACAAATAAAGATGTTGCTCCCGGCAAATGGGATACATCTGTTGGTGGACATGTTAACCAGAATGAAGACATTAAAGAGGCTGTTATGCGGGAAATGGAAGAAGAATTGGGTATTGTCCAATGCGAACTTGAATTCCTGTATACCTACATCCATTCAAACCCCTATGAATCTGAATTGGTATATACACATCTCTGTTTATATGAAGGGGAAATATCTTTTAACAGAGATGAGATTGATGAGGTAAGATATTGGACGGTTAATGAAATAAAGGCCAATCTTGGAAAAGGTATACTAAGTGATAATTTTGAAGATGAATTTCAAAATTATATGAAACATAAAAGATTATCGTAAGCGTTCAATAGACATATTTTAAGGACATGGGTTCATGGTTATTGCCTCTATCTTCTGTTTTAATATATTGATTTTTCTGAGAACCTCTTCTTTTGCATCAACGGATAGCATCTTTTGAACAAGTTTATGACTTTCACATATCTTCATCTCTTCATCCAATTTCCTTTTTGCAATGCCTAACAGATATTCCTCAATAAGTCTCTTTTGTCTATCCCCGGCCCATTGGCTATTATTATTTATATTGAGTATCTTTGAGTATTCATCAAAGGCCTCTTCATATCTTTTCTGATTCTCACTATCCAGCCCCCTCTTTTTATGCCTGTTTATCTCCTCTGTCTTTTCTAATAACGCTGCTACCTCCTTTGTCCCGTTAGAGGGCAAGACAGGAGCATGATTGATCATGTCTTTCAGAATATCTTCTGCCTGATCATACTCTTCTCTCTCATAGTAATTCCGGGCCTTTTCAAACAGGATGCTGTATTCTCTCTTTACCTTATCTATCCATTTGTCAACATTTTTTAGTTCACTGCATAATCTCTTTGCCTCCCCAAAATCCTTATTAGCAGCAACATAATCCTTTGTCTCAAAGCCGCCTATCCCTGTTTTCAGTATTGCTTCAGCCTTAATACAGTCATTACACCTTTCTATATAGGAGGAGATATCTTTATAGCCCGGATCGAGTCTTTCTAATATGGTGAGATAATAGATTGCTTTTTTGTAATTCCCTTCCCTGTATAAAGATATACCTGCATTATAATGAGAGGATTTGCGGATATCAAGGCACTCTTCCATGTTATTATTTAGATATGAAATATTATTATCCTTCCATAGATTTATAAAACAATCGGACGATTTTATGTAGCGGGATTTTTTGAATTCATTTATACACCTTCTATAGATAATCTCACATCGGACCAAATTGGCATAAATCGGTATCTTTAATATATCTCCCACTCCAATGTTGCCCGGATCATCTATCAGATTATATTCTACAATTAAAGGATATAATTCTCCATTCTTATACCACCTCCTGGCAATCTTCCATAAGGTATCACCACTCTTCACCACATGTCTTTCTACCTTGATCAGCTCAGGAGGCTCGTCACTACTCTTCCCTGTATAGGTAGTTACAGGTATATCCCTCAGGGCCATAACCGTCTTTTTATTAGAGGGATTCATGAATAGACTCTTTAAGTATTTCCTTTTTGCCTTCTCTGTTTGACCGGTCTCTTGATACTCCTTGCCTTGCTTAAAGAATCTCTTTGACTCCATTTTCATCTTTATTTTTGCACAAGAAAGGGAGGTAGATAAAAGAAATAATATCAATAAGCCGATCAATATCTTATTCATCATCAAATATCTTATATTCCTTATAGCATTTCAATCTGTTTATAAAACCCTCCATACTAACACCCCTTGTAATTTGTGCCCGCCGGATTAAAAATGGATTTGCAAAGAATGAATTACCATTTCCTGTTACAACCCTTCCATCCCTTAAAGGGGCATTTGTTAATGTAAGCCCTCCTTCATAACCGCATTCCTTTGCTATTCTTAGCATATCATCATTAAACTGCCCGTAGGGATATGCAATATACCTTACCCTGTTCCCGATCCTCTTCTCTATTATTGACCTGGCATCACACAACTCCATTCTCACCCGTTCAAAAAATCTCTCCCGCGGTTCTCCCTTTCTTTGCCAGCACCAGTCGTTAATGTGTGATTTTGTATGGCTCTGAATATCAATACCCTCTTTATCCAGCCTCTTTAACATATCCCAATCCACACTCAGTCTGCTATTTTTTCTTATGAAATCTGTATATATAAATAATGTCGCCCCGAACCCATTCTTTTTTAAAATGGGGTAGGCATTTTCATAAAAGCTCCTGTATCCATCATCAAATGTCAATACTACCGATCTTTCAGGAATAGGTTGTTTCAGATTGATAAAGTCATATAGTTCATCCAGTGTAATCACACTAAATCCATTCTTTTTCAGATAATTCATCTGCCGTTTGAATTTCTTAACTGTAATATGAATCCTGGAACTGGTATTATTAACAATCCCGTGATATAAGAGTACAGGGACAATCTGATAACCATCTCTTGATAGTTTGCCTATAGTAAATGGAGGGGCATCTTGTTGTTCTAAACGCCCT
>QIDP01000160.1 GCA_003229375.1 Nitrospirota bacterium | reverse complement strand
TGATAATGCAATTCCCTTATTTGTATGATCTCGCATATTTCTTCCTCACTATTCAGCTAAATACCTATAGACTATCCACCTGAGTAGTTACCAATATTATATCTATTAATAAGCTTATGTAGGGTAGGCCGGCTTATGCCTAAATCCCCGGCTGTCTTTGTAATGTTGTAGTTGTTTCCTATCAACATTTTTTGAATAATCTCTTTCTCTGCCTCCTCCCGGGCATGCTGCAGGGTCTTTTTATCTTCTATTAATGCATTATCTCCTATATCTTTGCTTATTAGATGGTCGAGTTCCAGGTCAGAGGCTGTAATCCTTTCATTATCGGACATGATCACTGCCCGTTTGATCCGATTCTGCAACTCCCGTATATTCCCCGGCCACTCATATTTGAGTATGGAGGATAGTGTCGATTTTGTAACTCCCTTAAAATGTTTCTTATATTGCTCTGCATATCTACTCAGAAATATCTTATAGAGTATAAGAATATCTTTTTTGCGATCTCTTAAAGGGGGGAGATGAAGTGTCACCACAGCCAGTCTATGATAGAGGTCATCACGAAAAGTACCATCTTTTATTGCCTTTTTAAGATCCTTGTTGGTTGCTGTAATGATACGGACATCCACATGGATCATTTCCCGTCCCCCTATCCTTTCAATAACATGCTCTTGAAGAAACCGTAGCAGTTTTACCTGTAATGATAGGTTCAACTCTCCAACTTCATCCAGAAAGAGGGTGCCTCCATGAGCCAACTCGAATTTCCCTTTTCTCCGGACATGAGCCCCGGTAAATGCCCCCTTTTCATGTCCGAAGAGTTCACTTTCCAGGAGATTTTCAGGTATTGCCCCACAGTTGATCACAGACAAAGGCTTTTCATATCTGTGGCTATTCCTATGAATCTCTCTTGCAATCATTTCCTTCCCTGTGCCACTCTCCCCTGTAATCAGGACAGTCACATCCGTGGTAGCAACCTTTCTCATAGAGGAGAAGATGGCCTGCATTTTAGGTTCTGTCCCTATTATCTCCCCAAACCTTTCCTCTTTTTCAAGCATTCCATGGAGTTCGCGATTTTCCCTCTCGAGTTTTTGAATATGTAATGCCCGCCTTAGGATTAGCCTGATCTCATCTACATCTACAGGTTTATAATAATAATCATAAGCACCTATACCTATGGCTTCCAGGGCATTTTGTTTCTCCTCATTTCCTGTAATGACTATTACCTTTATGGTTCGATCGAACTCTGTTATCTGCTCAAGTAATTTAAGACCTGTTGCTGCATCTCTTGGATTCGGGGGGAGACCAAGGTCAAGGGTTATAAGAGAAGGATGTTCTTTGTTCAATATCCTTATAGTCTCATTAGTATTCCTGGCAAGAAATGTCTCGTACTCATGGGATAATGCCCACTTCATCTGTTTCCCTATATGCTCTTCATCATCAACTATTAATATCTTTTCCTTTTCCATGTTTTACATTATTATTATAATTAGATTAATATACCGTATAAACCTACCTCTTTCAAGTCTGATATCATGCTTTTCTCGAAAAATCCCCCTTTAATAAAGGGAGGGTAGGGGGGATTTGACAATCAACAGGAGTGTTTGTTACGATCAAAGATGATCTTTAGACCCTTTAGGGTGAGGAAGGGATCGACCTTTTTAATCACACTCGATTCTGAGGCGATCAGGTGAACTAACCCACCGGTTGCAAGGACATAAGGGTTCCCCTTAATCTCTCTTTTTATTCTGTTGACGATTCCATCAACCATTTCAGCATAGCCGAATATAATCCCGCTCTGTATGCTTCCGACAGTACTCCTTCCTATAACGGTCTCCGGTCTTATCATCTCTATTCGTGGAAGTCTTGCTGCGTATTTAAAGAGTGCCTCCGAGGATATGATGATTCCGGGAAATATTATGCCACCCATGTATTCCCCCTTCTTTGATATGACATCAAAGGTAACAGCGGTACCGAAATCTACTATGATCAGTGGCCCGCCATATTCTTCGTAACCGGCAGCGGCATTGACTATCCTGTCTGCACCCACATCCCTCGGGTCATCGTAGAGGATAGATATCCCTGTTTTTATTCCAGGGCCTACTGTCAGTGGGGTGAGATGAAAATATCTATTTGCCATATCCTCCAGGACAGGAAGTACAGGGGGGATAACACAGGAGATAATAGCATCTTTTATCCTTTTGGAATCTATCTTGCTGAATGACAAAAGATCCATGATAAGGAGGCCATATTCATCAGATGTCCAATTCTTCTTTGTACTGATACGAAAATGGATAATCAGCTCTTTTTTTTCATAGAGACCAAGTACTATATTTGTATTTCCAACATCCATTACAAGTAACATAGTAATGACCTTTTTATCTTTGCAACTATTCCGGTCTCCCCCTTTGGAAAAGGGGGATTAAGGGGGATTTTATAATTATAAGTTCTCCAAAAATCCCCCTCACCCCCCTTTGCTAAAGGGGGGGATGAATAGCTGAATAGTTACAATTCTTTTTAATATATATCATAGATGTTATAATACTGCAAATCGTTCTTATTTCTTTCTTTACTTATTTCTTTAATAAAATTTAATGCTTCAATAAAACCTCTATACAAATCATCCTACTTTTAGTATAATGAAGGGAAAATAGCCTCTTGAATTTACTATTGGAAAAAAATGCTAATATCAGGTTTTGAAAATGCAATAATTGGAATGACCGCAGGCGAAACAAAAAAAGTTTCTATACCCCCGGAAGATGCTTATGGCGATTACAATCTATTTTATGTTTTATTAATCTTATGAGCAAGCAGGGATCAGCAATCGATCAAAAGACCGGAGAGCGTCTCGATAAGATAAAGAACGCAGATATCCTTGTAGGAATTCCAAGTTATCAAAGCCTGAAATCTATTGGCCGTGTGGTGATAGCTTGTGCCCTTGGACTTGCAAAGTATTTCCCTCAAAAAAAGAGTGTTATTCTTATCTCAGAAGGTGGATCTGTTGAAAAGACTGAAGCGGTAATTAAAGAACTCAACATAGAAAATGAACTGGATAGAGCTTTTATCTCCAAACCTATATTTCAAACAGATATCCTGGTCTCCAAATACCTTGGCTCTTCCGGAAAAGGAACTGCCCTGAAGGAGATATTTGAAGCAGCTCATATCCTTAATGTAGAAGCATGTTGTACTGTAGATTCTGATTTAAGAAGTATTACCCCTGAATGGATTGAATTACTGGTTGCACCTATTATTATTAAAAAATTTGGATTTGTGACTCCCTATTATAGCCGTCATAAGTATGATGGAACTATTACAAATATGATTGCCTATCCATTAACAAGGGCGTTATACGGAAGACGTGTCAGACAACCTATAGGGGGAGAGTTTGGTTTCTCATCAGAATTGGTGAAAAGTTTTTTATCAAAAGATGTGTGGGAGACAGATATTGCTAAATTTGGTATTGATATATGGATGACAACCGTGGCTATCCATGAAAAATTTAAGATATGTCAATCCTTCCTGGGCGTAAAGATTCATGACGAAAAGGATCCTGCAAAGAGTTTAAGTCCAATGTTTATACAGGTTGTGGGAACACTTTTCCAGTTGATGGAGATGTATCACAATGAATGGATTAATATTCAGGGAAGCCGGCCTACTGCAATATGGGGCTTTGAATCTGAATTTGAACCTAGACCTATAAAAATAGATCTAGATAATTTAATAAATACGCTTAAAATAAATACGTCAAGGTATCAGGGTTTATGGAAAAAGATATTGTCCTCTGAAAATTATAATAAAATCATTGAAATTGCCGAATTGGATGATAAATATTTTGAACTCCCTCTTGAACTCTGGGTTAAAATTATTTATGAGTTTGTCTCGGCTTATCATAAGAGGCAAGAGGAATTACGTACTATTATTGAGGCCTTAATCCCTATCTATTTTGCTATGGTAGCCTCTTTTGTAAAAAAAACCAGGCAATTGGATACATATCAGACAGAGGAGATCATAAATCACTACTGTGAAATCTTCGAGGATTTGAAACCATATTTAATTAATCTCTGGACCTCTAACCCCTATAGATTTTCAGATAATAAATTACACAAGGCTGGAAGGAAAAATCCGGGTAAGTCGTACTGAGTGGTACGGTTGTCGAGGATTTCGACTGATAACGCAGTGGAATTTGTTATATGGAAATCTATAATAGAGGAGGGATAACAGTGACGAAAATATTAGTAGTAGATGACGAAGAAAGTATAAGAATTTTATTTAAGGAAGAACTCGAAGAAGAAGGTTATAAGGTCATTACCGCAGAGAATGGTATAAAGGCCCTTGAAATGATAAAAAGAGAAAAACCGGATCTTGTCACTCTGGATATCAAGATGCCTGGTGAGGATGGATTAGAGATTCTAAGGGAGATCAGAGAAATCGATTACGATCTTCCTGTTATCATCTGTTCTGCTTACAGCACGTTTAAATCAAAATTTTCCACTGTGGCAGCAGATTATTATCTGGTAAAATCTTCTGAATTGAATGAACTAAAAAAGAAGATTAAAGAAGTTCTGGATAAGATAGAGGAGTCTGACTCTAAAGATTCACCATAGTTAATCAAGATCAATATCCTTTAAAGGTTTATCAAAATCGTGTATCTTCTTGATATTCTCTCTTTCTTTGCCAAACAATCTTTCCAGATCTGCCTTCCTGTGTTTTTGTTTTTCCTGCAAATCCCGGAATCGTTCCTCTACCAGAGATTTTTCTGTCTTTAACTCTTTGATACTATTTTTAAAGACCTTATCCGCACTACCTTTAATAAATTTTTTTTTAAAATGGCTTGTAATTTTTCCTGACTTACTATCTATTTCTATAATCTCTTTACAACAAGGGCATTCTATATATATTGTATTCATTGTACTTAATGCCCTTCTTTATGCACCGTATTTATCCAGTTTTAATGCGTTTGCCATTACAATAGGCATGGCCTGCTTTGCAAGGATATGGCCCAGACCGCCATTAGTGCAATCCCTTTCGCTAAACTTCCTTACCTGATCGGGTCCGCACCATTTAGAATATATCATCAGGGGCACAGGATGCCAGCTATGAGATTTTAATACCGATGGTGTTGAATGGTCCCCTGTAACTACAATAACATCCGGTTTTAGTTCCATTAAAAAAGGAATCTTTTTATCGACATCTTCCAGTACCTTTATCTTCCTGTCAAAATCGCCATCCTCTCCAGCGCTGTCAGCCTTTTTCACATGTAAATAAAAGAAGTTATATCTATCAAAATTTTCAGATAGTGTGTTCAGCTCATCAGTAAGGCTGTCTCCGGTCGGTAAGATTTCCATCCCTATAAGCCCTGTAACCCCCCTGTACATAGGATATGTGGCAATGGAGGCAGCCTTTAACTTATATACCTCATACATTGAGGGAAATTTCTGATACCTTGCGAATCCCCTTAATACCACCATATTTGCAGAATTTCTCTCCTTCAATATCTCCTGTGTCTTGTGTACAAACTCATTGGCTATATCGGCTGTCCTGAGATTCTCTGCCTCCGGGTACAATGCCTTGATCTCTCTTGGTTTGATTCCATTCTTCTGCGGATCAGAATCTGTTACATAATCACCAAGATCAGCGCCCTTCATTATCATAACAGCCCTGTAATCCATTACCGGCTTAACAACGATACTCACCCCATTTATTGATATTTCACTCAAAAGCCTGCACAGCTCTGCACACTCTTCAGTCTTCATCCTTCCTGCCCTTCTATCCAGTATCACCCCATCCTCATCTGTTGTAACAAAATTCATCCGTACCGCCACATCTGATAATTCCAGTTGGTGTCCAATCCCCAATGCCTCCAGAACCCCTCTTCCCACACTATATTTTATGGGATCATAACCAAAGAGTGACAGGTGGCCGGGTCCGCTTCCGGGTGTGATACCGGGCATGACAGGATATATCATACCGCATATCGACTTTGCCGCCAGCATATCGAGATTAGGGATATTTGCCTTCTCCATCTCGCTCTTTCCATCTTCGGTCTCAGGCAGACCACCAAGACCATCTATAACGAGATAGATTATCTTGGACCCTGTCTCAACAACGATGCCTTTTATAAGATCAAATGTATCCATAAGAACTTAGCTCCCTTCGTTTGCTAACCTCAGAAGGCATTTTTAATAACCTCTTCAATATTTTTTACAAATATAAAAGACATCTCATTCCTTATATAATCCGGAATATCTTCCAGATCCTTTTTATTCTTTTCAGGCATGATAATACTCTTTACACCTGCCCGCCTGGCTGCAAGGATCTTCTCTTTGATGCCCCCTATAGGGAGAACCCGTCCTGTCAGGGTTAGTTCTCCTGTCATTGCCACATCATGTCTGGCAGGCTTATCAGTGAGGAGAGAGATCACTGCTATAGCTATAGTAATACCGGCAGATGGGCCATCCTTCGGGATGGCGCCTGATGGGACATGGATATGCAGGTCGTATTGCTCATAGAAATTATTCGGTATATCTATTTCCTTAACATGACTGCGGATATAGCTTAAGGCTGCATGGGCAGACTCCTTCATTACCTCTCCTAGAGAACCAGTAAGTATAAGTTCCTTTTTCCCTTTCATCTTGGTCGCTTCTATAAATATTATATCCCCTCCTGTCTCTGTCCAGGCCATACCTGTTGATACCCCTATCCTATCATGTTCCTCAGCCACCTCAAAGAAAAATTTTCTGGGACCAAGAAACTCCTCCACTTCTCTATGGGTTATGATCTCTCTAACCTTCCTTTTCTGCGTGATCTCCTTTGCAACCTTTCTACAGACAGAGGCGATCTCTCTCTCTAAATTTCTTAAGCCGGCCTCCTTTGTATACTCTCTGATTATCTTATATATCGCCTCAACTTCAAACGATATAGGATACTCCTTTAAACCATTCTCTTCGATCTGCCGGGGAATCAGATACTGAAACGCAATTTTTTCCTTCTCCTCTTCGGTATAACCGGACAGGAAGATAATCTCCATCCTGTCCTTCAGGGGAAATGGTATAGGATCGAGTATATTGGCTGTAGTAATAAACATCACATTACTCAGATCATACGGGACATCTAAATAGTGATCAGAGAAGCTAAAGTTCTGCTCCGGATCGAGTACCTCGAGGAGCGCTGATGCCGGGTCACCCCTGAAGTCCTGCCCCATCTTATCAACCTCATCTAACATAAATACAGGATTGCGTACCTCGGCCCTTCTGATCTCCTGAATAATCCTACCCGGAAGGGCCCCTACATAGGTCCTTCGGTGTCCCCTGATCTCTGCCTCATCCCTCATGCCCCCAAGCGAGATCCGGATAAACTTTCGTTCCATTGCCCGTGCAATCGACCTCCCCAGAGATGTCTTGCCCACACCCGGTGGCCCGACAAAGCAGAGGATAGGCCCCTTCATACTCTTCTTTAGTGTACGGACTGCTAAGTACTCTAATATTCTCTCCTTTACCTTCTTGAGGCCGTAATGGTCCTCATTCAGCACATTTTCGGCCTTTTCTATATCCAGATTATCTTCTGTCTGCTTCCTCCATGGAACAGTTATCAGATAGTCGATATACGTTCGTGATACTGTATATTCTGCAGAAACAGGGTTCATTTTCTCCAGACGGCTCAGTTCCTTTTCTGCTATCCCCTGTACCTTCTCCGGCATATCTGCTTCCTCGATCTTCTTTTTTAACTCATTTATTTCAGAGATATGCGGATCATCCTCACCCAACTCCTTCTGAATAGCCTTAAGTTGCTGTCTTAGTAAGTATTCCCTTTGTGTCTTAGTTAATTCCTTCGCTACCTCGCTCTGTATCTTTCCCCTCACCTGAAGGATCTGGACCTCCTTATTAAGATATATAAAGACCTTACTCAACCTCTCCAATGGATCGAACGTTTCAAGGACCTTCTGCTGCTCTTCAATAGTGAGTGAGAGATAGACACAGATAAGATCGGCAAGGCGCGCAGGATTATCGATCTTATCAATCATCGATACAACATCGTCAGGGAGTGATTTTCCTATAGAGATGACCATCTTAAAGAGTGCGCTCACACTTTGAACAAGGGCTTCTATAAAGGTATTTTTCTCGTGAAACTCTCTTACATCCTCGATCTCTGCAAGGAGATACGGCTCCTCCCGGGTATAGCTTATGATCTTGATGCGTGACAATCCTTCCACCAGCATCTTTATTCCACCTTCCTCAAGCTTAACTAACTGAAGGATCCTTGATGCCGTACCAACACTGTACAGATCCTTTGGAGATGGATATTTACCTTCAGTTTCAGTGTTTTTCTGAACAACCAATCCGATGAGGTTATTGCTTGCCATCGAATCATTGATTACCTTTAAATCTTTTTCATTGGTGAAAAATATAGGGGTTACCATCAGCGGGAATACGATCAAATCCTTCACAGGAAGGATCGGCAACTGTGGTGGAATAACTACACTTTCAAGGCGTTGAACAAATTTCATAATTATGTAGTTCTAGGATATAGGGTCCAGGTTCTAGGGTCTAGGTTCTAGGGTCTAGGTTCTAGGGTCTAGGTTCTAGGGTCTAGGTTCTAGGGTCTAGGCTCCAGGGTACCTAAAGCCTAGACCCTAGACCCTAGAACCTATATCCTAATACGCATATAAGTTTCCATACGGTCTACGACTGACCGGTATATACTTTGTAAATTTTGCACTCATTATATCTTCATAATCGAGTTTCAGATCATCACAATATTCCTTGAGACATTCCTCAAGTATCCTTTCATCATCCTCTTCGATCTCTCTAATATTTACCTCTGCCCCTAATTTGTGCTTATCCACAACTCCTCTGACATATATTGCACCACCGTGCATACCTGTCCCAAAATAATCTCCTACAGCAGGCCTTGGATCATCCTTGTTCAGATTGAGGAGGATCAGCACCCCTCCTGCCATGTACTCGCCAAAGAAATCCCCTGCCTTGCCGCCGACAATGATAACCGGAACCTGATCCTTATAGGACTTCATATGAATGCCTACTCTATACCCTACATCGCCGAGTATATGGAGCTTTCCTCCTCGCATACCGTATCCAAGTACATCCCCTGCCATTCCGTGTATGATTACCTTTCCATTATTCATGGTGTTACCTACACCGTCCTGTGCATTGCTATTGACGATTACAGTAGGACCATTCATAAATGCAGCCAGGTCCTGCCCCGGGACGCCATTAATATTTATCACTGTGCCGGAATTTATCCCATCAGCAATATACCTCTGACCATTGATATTGATCAGATCAATCGTCTTTTTACCTCTTAGAATAGCATCCCTGATTCGCTTGTTCAGTTCCTTATAGTAGACACCCTTTGCGTCTATTACCATATCACACATATCACACCTCTATCCTCTATTTCACCTGAAAATTTTCCCTCACCCCTCTTTTACAAAGGAGGGGTGAGCAGTAATTTCCCCCCTTTATTAAAGGGGGGAAGGGGGGATTAGTTTTTCATTCCCCTTTATGCCGACTTGTCGGCATGAGGGTTATCTTTATAAAGTTCGGCAATAACCGGTTCTCCTGCCTTTGGTGCCCAGACCCTTTCAGGGGCAGGGCATATCTCCCTGATAGCTGATTCCTCACTCGCCATATATACAAAATCACCCTTAGTTGCTACTATAAGAGGTCTCAACTTTATTCTGTCATTTAACCCTACCATACCTCTGGTATGGGCAAATATAATAGCAAAAGGCCCGTTAAGGAGTCCACCGCCGTAAACCATTCTAAGTGCGGTAAGCATCTTTTTTTCATTCCCATTCATCCTGGCTATGTCCTTCCAAAAAGGAGCGGCTATAACCATACTTGCAACTTTATATGACAACCGATGCCTTCGTATGAGGAGGTCCAGGAGATATGCTACTACCTCTGTATCTGTTAATAGAGTGCATTTATATCCAAACATCTCTAAATATCTCATATTAATCCCATAAGAGGATATCTCTCCATTGTGTACTATCGACCAATCCAGCAATGTAAACGGATGTGCCCCACCCCACCAACCAGGGGTATTTGTAGGGAAACGGTTATGAGCTGTCCATAGATAACCCGAATACTCCTCTATACTGAAAAAATCAGCGATATCACCCGGAAGACCTACACCCTTAAAGGCGCCCATATCCTTTCCGCTGGAGAAGACATAGGCACTATCTATCATGGAGTTGATATGCATAACAAGATGGACTATAAAATCGTCCTCCCTCACCTTATCAATCCCTGATAGCTCTAAATCCTCTGAATCAGGCTTGGGCCTCGCAAAGTATCTCCTCACAATAGGGTGTGAGGTTATATTTTTTGTGTGTCTTGTCGGCATCTTCTCCTGATGTTCAACTATCAGGTGCTTCTTTATATATTCCTCTGTCTCTTTAAGGGCCTTATTATTATCATACATGATATGAAACGCATAAAGGTCCTTGTAATCAGGATAGATACCATAAGCAGCGAACCCGGCGCCCAGACCATTACCCCGGTCATTCATATTGCATATCGATCTTGCAATAACCTCCCCTGATACCCGTTCACCTTTTCTGCTTATAAAACCTGTAAGTCCACATCCTGATATATCCTTACCCGGATATCTGTTTATTCCTTTTGCAGCAAATCCCATTTAACCTCCTATAGATTTCCATATAATAAATTACACTGCGTTATCAGTCAAAATTCTCGACAACGTATCAAATATCAAATATCAAAATTGAACAAATTAAAAAGTAAATTCTTCATTATCTGTAACAGATATTAACAGTTAATTAAAGATAGGTTTGCATATCAATTTACTTTTAAAATGTATATTTTGATATTTGATATTTATCCTCTCCTTCTATCCTTGTGTAATTTATTATCTGAAAATCTATGCGCTTTCCAGTCTCTCCATTCTCATCCCTTTTGGAAGGGAGATGAGACCCAAATCTCCGTACAGCAGGTCCTTCTTGAAATCTCTGATATCGATCTTGTCCTTTATCAGACCGGTTATTATCCCTGCCCTGTCTATTTCTCCAACAAAGACCGCCCCTACTATCCGGTTTTCCTTTACAATGATCTTTTTATGTATACCTTTTTTGATATCGGTCTTTTTAATTATCTCATACCCATCTTCTTTAGGATCTGTAATCCCTATCGATATAGTAGGCATCCCGGAGAATTCTATTGCATTCATCGGGAATCCACCAGGATAGTTAGTAACAAGGCCTGACATATTATTCCCTGCTACTCTCCCCTGCCTGATAGCTAGGGGCCAGATAGGTATGGGCCTGTCTTCTCCTGTAATACTATCGTATCCCTCTGCTACATCCCCTGCTGCATAGATACCACGAACATTTGTTTCCATATGTTCATCGACAACTAGGCCACGTTTTACCTTTATGTTTGTTCCTTTTACTATATCTATATTAGGAAGGACGCCGATAGCCACGACTACAAAATCGCATCTTATCCTCCTCCCATCCTTAAGGATTACACCTTCAACAACCTTTGAATCCTTTACAGTAACCTCTGAGACCTCACTTCCGGTTATGACATCAACCCCGGCCTCTTTAAGCCGGTTCTGAATAATATGTGATGCCTCTTTGTCGAGCGCCCTGCTTAGGACAGCATCTGCAAGCTCCACAATAGTGACCTTAATACCTATTTCGCACAGGGCCTCAGCCGCCTTGATACCTATCATCCCCCCACCTATTACAACACCCTCTTTAACCTCTTTCGATATCCTGGTTATCTTATCCACATCAGACCAGGTCGTAAAGCCGAATACACGTTCATTCTTAAGACCCTTTATGCCCGGAATAATAGGCTTGCCTCCGGTGGAGATGAGAAGCTTATCGAATTTGATCATCTCCTTATTTTCTAGACTAACATATCTTTGATCACAATTTATACCTATGGCTCTACTCCCCAGGAGCTTTATAACCTTATTCTTCTCATAGAAATCCTTTTCCCTGAAGTACATCCTTTTGGTAGTTACCTTCTCTGCCAGGAGATAGGATATCAAAGGCCGGGAGTAGACCATATACTCCTCTTCTGATATTATCTTTATCAGATTATTTTTATCATTCTTTCGGATGGCCTCTACTGCCCCAATAGCCGCAGCAGAATTACCGATAATTATATAATCCATTTATAAACTCCACTTTTGAATTTTTGATTTTCGAATAAAACCATATCTACCGATAGCACAGATTATAATGAAAACCCAAAAAGACACGGACAAACAAGTTTGTCCATGCCACCCAGCTAATCTTTCAGGAGTGACGGCGCAAGTGCTGTCACTCCGAAGAATTTAGTCCCCTCCTTTTAAATCTACACTCGAAAATCGAAAATTACTATTACTTATCACTACCTATCTTCAAAAACAAGGGCCCTGTTCGGACAGGCAAAGACACATGCAGGGATTTCACGTTCAGGGCATAGATCACACTTGGATGCCTTTTTCTTTTCTCTTTCATCCCTGGTTATGGCGCCAAATGGACATGCCATGACGCACATCCAGCAGCCAATACATCTCTCTTCATTTACCAGAACCATACCCTCTTCATTCTTATGCATAGCGCCGGTGATACATGCCTCAACACAATCAGGTTCCTCACAATGCCGGCACTGAACTGAAAAAGAGACTGCCTCCCTCTCCTCTACCCTTGTCCTGGAAAGGGGTCTGGGATACTCCTTTTTAAATGCCTTTAGAATATCCTTTGACTTAGAATGCTCTACAACGCATGCCACCTCACATAAACGACATGCCATGCATACATCTTCTTTTGGATAGACACTCTTCAATGTTATACCTCATTCCTCTTAAAATACCTCACGGACAAACAAGTTTGTCCATGCCACCCACGCAGCACCACATCATCCTCTTATTCCAATCAGTTTATACATTTATTTACCTGCCGGCAGTATACCCAGGATATCCAGATCAGTATCACTTAACCCCACGCCTCTTAACTTGAGCCTGTTTCCACGTAGGCTTTCAATGGCATTTAGCCCCATGCCGCCGAGCATCTCCTTTATCTCCAACCCCCATCCCCTGAGTAGATTGGTCAGCTTCTGTGCGGCAATCTCAGGATTCTGTCTTCTGGCCAGATACGGATCATTGGTTGTTATTCCCCATCCGCACTTACCTGTATAGCATTTCTGACATAGGGTGCAACCCAATGCCACAAGGGCTGCTGTCCCGATATAAATTGCATCCGCACCAAGGGCAATGGCCTTGATAACATCTCCGCTATTTCTGAACCCACCGGCAACAAGTATGGATGCCTGATTCCTTATCCCTTCCTCCCTTAGCCTGGTATCAACTGATGCCAATGCCAACTCAATCGGTATACCAACATTATCCCTCACCATGGTAGGTGCAGCGCCAGTACCCCCACGGAACCCATCCAGGGCAATTATATCTGCGCCAGCCCTTACCATTCCGCTCGCAATTGCAGCAGAGTTATGTACCGCAGCAATCTTTACTGATACAGGCTTGGTGTAATCCGTTGCCTCTTTCAAGGCATATATAAGCTGCCTCAGATCTTCAATAGAATAAATATCGTGTTGAGGAGCAGGTGAAAGGGCATCTGTCCCCACCGGTATCATACGGGTACTGGATACCTCCTCCCCTATCTTCTCACCGGGAAGATGGCCCCCGATACCTGGTTTTGCTCCCTGACCAATCTTTATCTCAATAGCAGCGCCAATATCCAGATACTCTCTGTGTACTCCAAAACGTCCTGATGCCACCTGGACAATAGTATTCTTAGCATATTTATACAAATTTTTATGAAGTCCGCCCTCTCCGGTATTATAATATGTCCCGGCAGCCCCTGCTGCCATTGCCAATGCCTCACAGACATTATAATTGATAGCGCCATAGGACATAGCAGAGAAGACTATCGGCAACTCAAGCTCAAGCTGCGGAGCAAGCTCTGTCTTCAAAGAAACACCTTCTGATTCTTCTATCTCCAGAAAATCAGGTTTTCTACCGAGAAATGTACGTAGTTCCATCGGCTCCCTTAGTGGATCTATCGAGGGATTTGTTACCTGACTGGCATCAAGGAGCATATGATCCCAATAAATAGGATACGGTTTATCATTCCCCATGCCTGTCAAAAGCATTCCACCTGTAAGTGCCTGCTTGTTTATATTTCTGATAACATCCGCTGTGAAATTTTCATTCTCCTTGAAGTTTGATTGAGATCTCCTTATTTCTATTGCATTGGTAGGACATAATGCCTCACAGCGATGACATCCCACACACTTAGTTTGGTCGTTATATACAGAGTCCTCCTCTGGATCGTGGCAAGCAGATTCAAAGGAACACTGCCTCACACATACGCGGCATTTAATACACCTATCCTCATCTCTAACAACTGAAAATTCGTGATATCCCGGATCAAAAATCATAAATACCCTCAGCTAAATATAAATATAGGGGTTTAATAAATTAAACCCCTACAAAATGAGCACTTAAACCCATTCAACTTCTGTTGAACTACTATTATTATATTACAAATAAAATATTTTTCAAGTAAAATAACTGTCTCCTGAAAAAGTTATCTTTTTCAGG
>QIDP01000104.1 GCA_003229375.1 Nitrospirota bacterium | reverse complement strand
TTAAACTTACTATTTTAGAAGGATTCACAATGTCTATCAATCCCTATTTATCCCTTATTGCTACCGTAGTAATTGGGAGAAGAGCCAAAATATACTATTATTTTGCGTATTTTAAATTTACTGTATAAAAATATTAACACAATTTGAAATTTTATTTCAACTTTTATTCCAATCTTCCGGATGTTCCACCCTTTAGAAACGATTTGAAAAATAAGGCAAAAGCATTTTAGGGGGTTTGATTTGCAGTCATTTATAATCATGTAAGTAGCATTTTTATGCATTTTTTTGTTGAAATTTTGTGAACAAACGATTAAACTGACTTGTAATAATATTAAAGAGAATAACTATAGTCATTAACTAAATTAAATTATTCCTTTAATATCAAAAGGTTAGATTATGAATAATATGGAATGCCGCTTCAATGTCCGGGTGAGAGAACTTCTATTCTCTGTCCCGGTCACTTTACATTATTGCTTACAGGTGACGAATAAAGAAGTATACATAAAAATGGATATTTCTTTATTAGTTACCTATTTACTTAGAGTCCGGCATTTGCATACCGGAGGTCATGATCTGTGATCTTAAACACTTTATTTTCAAGTAATTGGTACCAACTGCTCCAGTTAAAGAAAGACAAAACATTGCTGTAATCCCATAGGATGGGTACGCTTGTTGCAGAAAGCATAAAAGCAGTGTTTTTAAACAAGGAGGCATTAAATATGATAGTTAAGACAATTGTCAAAAAGAGAATAAATGCCCCGCGTCTTCTAAGGATTATCATTATGACCGGTTTCTATATTATATTTTCACTCTTTACCGGAGATCTTATTACCTCTGCCTCTGCAACAATGACGCTCTCCTGGAACAAGGTTATTGATAGTAATATAGCAGGGTACAGGATATATTATGACAGGGATCAATCAGGTCCTCCTTATAATGGAACAGGGGCTATTAATGGTCCATCTCCTATAGATGTGCCGGTTTCTGAATTATCAGATACTGATAATCCGGCTTATAAAATATCCGGTCTTAGTAGTGGTGTAATGTACTATTTTACTGTTACTGCTTATGATACGGCCGGGAATGAGAGTGGATACTCAAATGAGGCGCCGGAAGATACAGATGGAGACGGTCTTCCGGATTATTGGGAGATGGCCAATTTTGGAAACCTCGGTCAAACAGCAGACAGTGATTATGACAACGATGGGATTACAAATCTTCATGAATATAACTTCACTAATCCAAATGATTCAGATACAGATAAAGATGGCATCCCGGATGGATGGGAGGTCAATTATGGCCTTGATCCGCTAATATATGATGGAGGTGAGGATCCGGATAATGATGGTTTTACAAACCTTGAAGAGTATCTCTATGGATATGATCCGAATGATTATACGATCCCATCAGCTAAGGGGTGGCCTGTAACAACTGATGGAGACGTCTTCTCATCACCTGTTATAGGAGATATAGATGGTGATTTAGACTTTGAGGTAGTAGTTGCTGAAAATTCTGATGGGCAAAATAATTCAAAAGTCTATGCATGGCATAGCAATGGAACACCGGTTTCAGGCTGGCCCATAATAATATCAGGAAGGATGTCCTCATCACCTGCACTGGCTGATATGGATGGTGATAAGGATGCGGAGGTCATTATCGGATCAGAAGATGATGGGGTTTATGCATGGCATCATGATGGAACCTCGGTCACTGGATGGCCTGTTTTAACAGTTGGCGCGGTCTCTTCATCACCGGCTGTCGGAGATATTGATGGTGATGGGGAGATAGAGATCATTGTGGGTACAGAGGAGGGCATAAAAGGTGCAAATATCTATGCATGGCATCGCGATGGTACCCCTGTTGATGGCTGGCCCATTGACGTCAGCGGGTCTGTCTATTCATCACCTGCACTAGGAGACATAGATAATGATGGATATCCGGAGATTATTGCAGGTTTAGATGACGGCAATGTCTATGCATGGAATTATAATGGCACCATTGTTAATGGCTGGCCAGTATCAACAGGGGGGGCAGTGATGTCATCACCTGCACTAGGAGATATAGATAATGATGGTGATTTAGAAATAGTCATAGGTTCTGATGATTCAGGGGTCTATGCATGGCATCATGATGGAACTTTGGTCAGTGGATGGCCGGTTTATACATATGGCAAGGTGACATCATCACCTGCCCTGGGTGACATAAATAACGATGGCAGAGTAGATATAGTTATAGCCTGTGAAAAAGACCCGAATTCAGGAGATGTTGCAGTATATGCACTGAATCACGATGGATCGAATATATCAGAATGGCCTGTTATTCTAAATGGCTTTGGGTTCTCCTCATCTCCCATACTGGCAGACATTGATGGAGATAAGGATATAGAGATAATAGTGGGAGGAGAAGACAGTAACGTATATGCCTGGCACCATAATGCTGAATTGTTAGCGGGCTGGCCTATTGCTACAGGGGACAAGGTGAGGTCATCACCAACAGTAGCAGACATAGATAGAGATGGAGACACTGAGATTATAGTAGGATCCGATGATAATAATCTATATGTATGGGATCTTAAGGCCAGGTATGACTCAAGGAATGTTAAGTGGGCTATGTTCAGATTAAATGCGAGACATACAGGATACTATAAGAGAGATTCAGAAGAGGAATGGGAGAAGAAGACGGTGGGTTCAAGGTATATTGCTAATAAAACCAGCGGCCATCTCTTTGTAGAAGATGCCAGCTCCGGTCTATTCGGATTGGATGTGGTTATCCCTTCAGGTGCATTATTATCAGATACCGAGATTACGATAAGTGAAGTGATCGATCCCCCTTCCTTTGATCCTGGTATCAGCAGTGTAGGTGTGCCGGCGGATCTTGGACCTGATGGGCTATTGTTTAACAGCACGATAACTATCGGGTTTCCTTATACATGGCCCATGTTAAATGAGGCAGGTGTTCCGGACCCCGAGGATTTAACCGTACATTTCTATAATGATTATGATATGAGATGGGAAGAGATTCCTATAAAAAAGATCGATAAAACCAATGAGATCATATATGTTGACGTAGACCACTTTACAATATTCAGCCTTTCATACGCTGGAGGTTCATCTGCTAATAGCACAGACGGGGTATCTACGTTTGGTTTGTCTACAGATGAGTCATCCGGTAAAGATGATGGCGGCTGTTTTATCTCTACAAGTGATGATGGGTAGATAGAGACGTATTGCCATGCGTCTCTACTCTTGTCTCTTGCCTGTGATTCAGACACTAAATTTAGGCCAGCCGTGATTTCACCGAGAAGCCTTAGGGTTCCTATGTAATTTGCCTACCATTAATGGAGTTAAGAACTACTTATATGGTTCTTTCGACATTTGTGTGGGTAATCTGTGTCTCTTTTCTCTTATACCCATGTTCTTTTTTGCAGACCACCTTTTCTCCTCGCAGGCTGAAGCCCGCGGCTACCTGTCTTTTCTCCACACTATTTCCGGAAGACCCAATGAAAATAGTTATTTAAAAAAAACTCAGATTCATGTAATATATAAGAGATGTTTACAAGTTAAAAGTTGCGGGTTAAATATGAACCCGTAACTCGCAACTCACTAACCCGATTACAAGGAGAGGGGTAAAAATGGGTAAACAGAAAAATAGAGGCACCTTTAATGAAGGATCGAGAGGGACAAGAAGAGACCGTTTAGTCCAGGAAAGGCTTCACGATACATATGAACTAAGGCAAAAGCTGCCTGAACCGACCGTTTGTCCTGAATGCAGCCTTGTTTATCAACAAGGGAAATGGACGTGGATTGATGGGCATGTATTCAATGCAAACAAGCAATTATGCCCTGCGTGCAGTCGAATACATGATAATTATCCAGGAGGATACGTTAGTATTAAAGGTCCTTTCTTCCTTAACCACCGAAATGAGATTATAAATCTTATACATAATGTTGAACAGGAATCTAAGCAGGCCCATCCCTTAGAAAGGATAATTAAGATCATAGAGGAGGAAGATGGAGTACTTGTAACCATTACAGATCTCCATCTAGCCAGAAGGATAGGGGAGGCTATTCATAATGCATACCAGGGGAGTCTTGAGTTTGACTATCCGGATGATGAAAAGCTTATTCGGGTAAAATGGTATCGCTAATTAATGTCTGATTGAAAACTCGTGTTTGAACCAAAACTGCCCGGGTACAAGGCGTATGAAAATTTTGATTCTTTTTTTATCGGTTATTGTTGGCTGTTCCTCTCTGCCGGATGTCTTGTCTGAAGAAGGTGGCACCCTTCCTGTGCTAAAGAAGGTCCCTGTGGTGCATGGGTCAGGGGAATGGTGCAGGGAATGTCATAGCAGTGACCCTCCTCCAATCAAAGAGATTGCTGCACCTGATGTTTATTCAGAGGGAGGGTGCAAACTTCCTGAGATCAAGAGGGCAGCTATAATACATGGATCCGGGAATTGGTGTGAGGAGTGTCATAGCCAGCGTCTCCCTAATGTCAAGAGTATTGCTGTTATGCCCTTTAATAATTTGAGCAACAAAAAAGATGCTGATAGGATAGTAAGAAACATATTTATAGCAGAGCTGTTTAAGAACAGGTCTTTTCGGGTGGAGGAATTTGGCAATATCAGGAGATTTTTGATACAGCAGAGGGTTAAAAGTATAAATGATATAGATACCAGAAAGATCAAGATACTGGGACAGAGGTTAGGGGTTGATGCTATTATTGCAGGTACGGTAGAAGAATATAGTGATGGGATGAAAGGGGATATGTCATCGGTACCTGTGATTGCCATCAGTGCCAGGATGATAGATACTGATAGCGGCAAGATACTCTGGATGTCTCACCAGAGGAGGACAGGAAATGATTATATTACTATTTTTGACTTTGGAAAGATAAGGTCTATTATTTCATTGACTCAGCGTGTTGTAGATGAGATGTTAGAGACGATGAGGGGAGGGGGAAGGTAGAAAGGTAGTAGTAGGGTGCTGCGGTGTTGCAGTGCTGCGGTTAGGTGTCTCTATGGGGTGGCACGGACAAATTTGTTTGTCCGTGGGAGAGAGTTAGGGTCATGAATAAGATTATTACTATATGTGGAATTATCTTTTTGTCTGTTGTTATATTTAATAGCAATGCCTATCCCTTTTGGGGGTCTAAGTATCTGGCAAAGGTCAATGATGAGGCTATTACTGTTGAGGACTTTAAAGATAGATTAAAGGAGTTTCACAAAAATCCGGAGTCAGTTAGAGATGCTTCAAGAGAGTTTGATTACAGACGTTTTTTAGACAGGATAATAGACGAGAGGTTGATGATACAGGAGGCATACAGGCTTGAGCTGGATAAAAGGCCTGACTTTATCAAGAGGATGAAGGCAAAGGAGTTGTTTGTATTCATGACAAGACTCAGGATGGAGGAGATTACAGACAAAAAGATAGTCATTACAGAGGAGGAGATAAAAGATATTTATAACAAGGATTATGCCGGGTCCGGGGTTGAGAAGGCTTCTGATATACCTGAGAAGATAAGGGTGAAACTTGATAAGAGGATCAAGAAGAATAAGATTAGGCAGAGAGAGAATGAGTACCGTGAATCATTAAAGGAGGGGGCCGGGATAGAGATATATGAAGGGTTGTTAAATTCTGTTGGAGAGGGAGACTACCCGCAAGGAGGCGATAAAGTGATAGCTGATGTAGATGGGGAGTCGATCTCTGTAAATGAATTTCTGAATGAACTCAGGTATAGGATCAGGAAAAAGGAAAAAGGGACTGATATTGATGAAGTCAAGAGAGAGGCATTAGACTACCTGATAGTCAGGAGGCTTCTGATTAGGGAGGCTATGAAGAGAGGGCAGAGGTATAAAAAGGACCCCGAGGTTTATAAAAGGTTTAAGAGATATAAAGAACTGCAATTGATAGATAAGTTTAAAAAGGATATGATTTATCCAATGATACGGTTCACAGACGATGAGTTGATGGATTATTATGATAGTAACAAAGAGAGATTTATGAAATCAGACAGGGTAATGTTGGATCTTATTGAAGTGAAAGGGGAAAACAAGGCAAAAGAGTTGAGAGGTGAATTAATAAAAGGGGCTAATTTTAGTATGCTGGCAAGGGAAAAATCGATTGCCCCATCTGCAGACAAGGGTGGAGATATTGGGTGGGTCTCTATAAACAGTTTAACCCCTGTAATTGCAGAGGCGATTAAAGAGATTAAAGTAAATGAGATTACCGATATCATACCGGCGGGACAACATTCTCTATATATGATAATAAAGTTGAATAGAATTGAAAGGGGTACACTAAAAGGTTTTTCAGAGGTGCGGGACGAGATATATATGATATTAGGTAAGCAAAGGTATGATTCTTTGTTAGATAGATATCGTGCAGAGTTGAGGAAGGGAAGCTCAATAAAGATAAATGAGAAATCCCTAAGGAGGCTTAAGTAAAGTGCATCAACCCGGAATTGTATTAAGGATAATCTATCTTTCTGTTGTAATTGCTGTAATTTCCTTTATGTTCAGCTTCAGCGGTTGCGCGGAGAGGCGGGTCAAGCCTGGCTTTGTCAGGAAGAGCTGTGTTGACTGCCACCAGAATGAGGTTCAGGAATATAATAAAAAATATGTTCACTCCCCTGTTGCTGAAAAGAGATGCGAGCTATGTCACAAACCTCATGGATTGATAGGGGCACTATATCTCTTGAACCGGGAAGCCAAACTCTGCTATACGTGTCACGAGAAAGAGAAGGGTGTCATAGAAAAAGGATACCTTCATGATCCTGTAAAGAAGGGGTTGTGTACTAAATGTCATGATCCGCACGCCTCTGATAATGACAATCTGGTTAAGGCCAAAGGTGATGAATTATGCTTCACATGTCACTTAAGGGATAAATTTACCCGTAACACTGTTCATCCTGCATTAGAGGAGGGGTGTAATACATGTCACGATCCTCATTCATCTGAGAACAGATATGGACTTGTCCTCCCATCAGAAAGCTTATGTATAAAGTGTCATAATCCCGGGAAAGGCCGGTTTGTAAAGGCCCATTCTGACTATCCTGTATCAGGTACAAGTTGTGTCGGGTGTCATACCCCTCATTCATCATCCAATAACAAATTATTGCGGGAAAACATTCATCCTCCATTGGTTCAGGATAAATGCAGCGCCTGTCACAACCCTTCTGACTCCAGTAATCCGCTTGGCTTATCGACCGAAGGAGAAAAGCTATGTTACAAATGTCATGATGATAAATATGATGAGTATAAAAAAGGGCATATACATTCCCCAACAGCTAATGGGAAATGTACATCGTGTCACAGCCCTCATGCCACTGACAACAGATATGAACTGGTGCTTCCGGAAAAGGAGCTATGTTTTGACTGTCATAAGGACAAGAGAGAGAAATACTCCAAGAGGTTTATTCATGGTGCGATAGAGAAGACAGGCTGTACAGGTTGTCATGATCCGCACTCCTCTGAAAATGAATATGAATTGAGGTTTATTGGTGCCGGGCTTTGTTATCAGTGTCATCAAGAGGATGACTTTACCGGGAAGATAAAACATGATCCTGTTACTAAAGGTGACTGCATGGCGTGTCATGACCCTCATTCATCGGATAATGAATATGAATTGGTTGCCACAGGAGGAGAGCTATGTTTCAACTGCCATCAGGAGGAGAAAAAGGGATTTGACAAATTGAATGTACATTCTGCAGTAAAGATGGGGAACTGTATTGGATGCCATGATTCTCATTCAGCCGATGAAGAGGACTTGCTGGTCAAAGGAGAGGATGAATTATGTTTTAATTGCCATTCTACCCGTATAGATGAGATAGGTGAGAATAATATACATATACCATATAGAGATGGAATGTGTATATTATGTCATGATCCTCATGCGAGTGATAATGATTTTCAACTCCTTAATGATGACGTGAAGATATGTTATACTTGTCATGATAAGATCAGGATAGAGAGCGCTATGAGTAAATATACCCACTTACCATTAAGAGATGGGAAGTGTATTAGCTGCCATGATCCTCATGGGAGTAAGATCAAGGGATATCTGATAAGACCCCTCAAAAATCTCTGTCTCTCATGCCATTCTGACCTATCTGACAAACTGAAGATGGAAGGGGGATATCTTCACGCCCCGGTCAGGATAGGTGATTGCCTTAAATGTCATGATGCCCATTATTCTAATGAAAAGGATCTTCTTGTCTCTGCAAGGAAATCGTTGTGCTCTGGCTGTCATAGTCAAGAGAAAGATGGATTTGTACAGTCACATAGCAATATTTCAACTCGCGGGAGTGATTGTCTCGGCTGTCATGAACCCCACATATCTGACAGCAAAAATCTATTGCATAAGATTATACATGATCCATTCGGAAACAAGGAATGTGAGAGGTGTCATGAATGAAGACGATACTATTACTGATATTATCACTTAGTATTGTTGTCTCTCTGCCTCAGGTGATAAACGCAAAGGTAAAGAGAGATTTGGGCAGAATATGCCTGGAATGTCATTTAAAACTGAAGAAGGGGATTACAGCAGGGAAGGGGATACATTCACCCGTTAAGAAGGGAAGGTGTACCGGTTGTCATAATCCTCATACATCAAACCACGCTGCCCTTTTAAGAATATCTGACGCTGATTTATGTTATACCTGCCATAAAAAGGAAGCTGGCGGAAGCTTTGGCAAACAATACATTCATAAACCTATCACAGATACAGGGTGTACTCAGTGCCATGATCCACACTACTCCAAAAATAAGAGCCTCTTGATTGAAAAAAAGGGTGAAGGTTGCTTTGTATGTCACAAAAAGGAGGATATATTTATTGGGAAGATAGTCCATGCCCCGGTTCAAAATGGAGATTGTATGATATGCCACGATCCCCATACATCTAATGATGAGGCCCTGCTGGTTAAAAAGAGAGAGGCTATATGTGCTCAATGTCACACCATGAAGGGAAAAAGATTTATCGATGCACACAATGGTTATCCTGTTATTGGTACTGACTGTCTCAGTTGTCATAACCCTCACTCCTCTAATAACAGGAACTTGTTACGCTCATCTCTTCATACTCCATTTGCTGATGGAAAATGCACAGTATGTCATAATCCCCCGACATCCGGGGATCCTGTAAGGCTTAGTAAGGGTGGAGAAGATACCTGCCTTGCATGCCATAACGGGATCGCAGAAAAATTTGACAAGCTGTACAGTCACCTTTATGGAGAGAAAGAGAATGTATGTCTCAATTGCCACAATCCTCATGCATCTGATGCTGGACATCTCCTGGGTGGTAGAGAGGAGAGGGTGTGCCTTAAGTGTCATGAGGATACTATGAGGAGGATGACCACACCGGAATATAGGGGTAATAATCATCCTGACATAGAGAAATGTTCGAATTGTCACGAACCTCATGGATCAAATCACAGGCTATTCCTTATTAATGGTGAGGAGTTGTGTGCGAATTCGAAGTGTCATGCAACGGCAGGCAGCTTTGCACATCCTATGGGGAAAGATGTGATTGATCCTCGTTTAAAGAGCGGGATATCATGTATGACATGCCACAATCCCATGGGGACACCTTATAAATATAACCTGAGATTTGATGGGAAGGCTGATTTATGTAATCAGTGCCATAAGTTTTAGATATAGTAACCGTTCACAGTTCATGGTTTACAGTTAACGGTTAATGAAAACAGAAAGTAAAAGGAAATTGAAAAAACTGATAACTGTGAACGGTTACGATATATCTATACCGTTACGGAGGTTTATATGATTAACAGAAAGCGGATGATATTATTTATTCTTCTTTTCCTGTTTATCCCTTTAACCGCAATAACCGCGGAGGATGATAAGAGCTGGGATATTGCTGTACTGAGCGGAGATGAGCTGACAGGGAGATTCAACCAGCCGGCCAGTCTCTTCTTTAATGAAGAGAAGAGGAGATTGTATGTCGCTGATACAGGAAATAACAGGTTGGTCTCATTTGGTTCAGATCTCAATTATCTGGCAGAGTTTAATGCTGACGGAAGATTGGAATTCCCCGTAGGATTGGTAAACGACAGCAAGGGAAGATTCTTTGTGGTTGAAGGACTGAAAAGGAAGGTAGTATTGATAGATATAAAGACCGAGAGTATTAAGGAGATCGATTTTTCTGATGTGCCACGCGGGAAGGGGATATATCCTGATATGTTAGCCATAGACAGCAAGGATAATCTCTATGTGATAGATAAGGCGAATAGATGCATACTGGTGTTTGATGCAGCCTTAAGATATAAGAAGAGAATCACGGTGAAGGGTGACTTTACCGGCTTTGCTGATATAAAAGTTGACAGGAAAGGAAATATATACACCCTTGATACCCTTAGAGGGGTTGTCTATATATTCAATAAGAAGGGAGAGATCATCCATAAGTTTGGGCGAAGAGGAGATGGAAAAGGGGAATTCGATTTTCCCACAAGCATAGCAATAGATCAGAGAGGACTGATATATGTAGTTGATCAACATAAGGATAAGATACTGGTTTTTAATAGAAAGGGGGAGTTTCTGTTTGATTTCTCTCAGAAGGGATGGAAGGAGGGGAGATTACGTTATCCATCATATATATTTATAGATAGATCAAACAGGATCTATGTAGTGGACAGAGGGAACAGCAGAATACAGATATTTAAGGAGAAAGAGTAAAAAAACAGTTTTTTAGGTATAGGTGTAATGTTCTATAGATTTTCATATAATAGATTACACATTTTCGTGATATGTCTTTTCATAGTTGCATCTATTGGTTGCAAAGGGGTCTTATCAAAAACCGAACCAATTCTCCCCGAGGAGATTGACCAGTCCACAAGGGATTTCTATCTAAGCCATATGCCATTCTACAGTAAAGAAAATCTTCTTACAAAGTCACTCTCCAGACCGATGTCAGATGAAGAAAAGGCTGCAAAAAAGAGAGAACTCCTTTTAGCCATGAAAAAAGTTCGTCCTGAAGAAGGGAAGGGGATAGCTGTCTATTTCTCAGATCCCCTAAGAAATCCGCTCCTTCCCAGGGCGCTTGAGATAATGCCTAAGGATAAATATGGTTATCCTGATTGGGACAAGGCGGTCAAAATGGGGCTCATACATCCGTTAGGCGCACTTGATCCTGATGAACCCGAAGAGAAGCCCATGATGCTTGATATAGTATTTCAGATAAATGACAGAATGATGGCAGATGTAATCTTCCCCCATGATATCCATACCTACTGGTTTTCATGCGATAACTGTCATCCCTCTATCTTTATAATGCAGAAGGGGGCAAATAAAATGAGTATGGAGAGTATCTGGAAAGGTGAGTACTGTGGTTATTGTCATGGAAAGACAGCTTTTCCCTCTCAGGGCTTTGAAAACTGCATACGTTGTCATAATGTTCCCCGCAAGAAAAGCAGATAGAATTATTCTATAACCCGTGCCTTTTTCTCTCCTGATTTTGGTTTCACATGACAGCGAGCACAATCCTCAAGCGGGAAGGCAACCTTACCATGACATCTGCCGCACCACTCTCCTTTAATAATCCCGCTCATATTCATATCGGTTGCACCGGTTTCCATAGTAAATAATTCATCATGGCAGCTCTCGCAATTTAACCACCATGTATGTACCTTGTGTGGATATACCACATCCTCCATTTTGCCTGCTGTTATCAGGAGTATATTAAGGTCCATTGCCTCATCTTTAACCGATGGGTCCAGATCAGGCGCAGGATTGATAAATCCTTTATCCACTAACTTTACCCAGTCCGCAAGTCCCAATTTATCCTTTGGGATTTCCTTATTACTCAATGCCTTTACCCGTTCTCCTGATTTGAAGGTGTTACCTGCAAGCCCATCTTTGATGTTTCCAGTACCAGCCATCTTTCCGGAGGAGTCCAAATATATAATCTTTTTTGGATCACTATCAGAATCAGACTTTCTTGATTCTTTTGCCTCTGCATTAGGTGTATTAGAGATATCATATTGAAAAATTATAAATCCCGATATTATAAAGATACCTATAGAGATAATCACTTTATATAAAAGATATCTTCTGACCATATCATTTCTCCTATAAATTAATCTATTAATCTATGTCATCTGCCATATGACAGCGTTGGCACTCGAGTGTAGTCCATGCTATCTTACCATCATGACACTTTCCACAATATTCCCCCTTGGCTATAGCAGACATGTTTATATCATTTGCCCCTGCCTTTGAAACGAATATACTCTCATGACATACCTTACACTTGAATCGTATCCTATGAAACCAATGAGGAAAGATAACAGCCGGAATGCCTGCCTCTTGCAGACTCTCTTTCTGTTTGTTTATAAGTATATCTCCGAATTCACCAAAGACCGTACCATACGTCATCCCGATGAAA
Organism: Nitrospirota bacterium; assembly: GCA_003229375.1. Lineage (GTDB taxonomy): Bacteria > Nitrospinota > Nitrospinia > SZUA-224 > SZUA-224 > SZUA-224. The sequence goes on along the minus strand of QIDP01000104.1, from coordinate 2,213 downwards.
ATAGCTATTAAAACAAAAGAGGTTACCATCTTATATCTCATTAAATCTCACCTCCTCTCTTAAAAAATAATTCTATCATAGGTAGACTATAGTGTCAATTATTTTTTTGCCAGTTGTCAAGCCATAAAGTTTCCACGAAAATTGAAAATTTATTCATACTGCCATATCATTAAGCTCTCCCATAAATCAAATGCCCGGTTATGAGACAAATATCCAATAAGATATTTATCGGTTGGTGATCTATTAAATAGGCATAATGCTTTGTAACCTATTGTTATGTAGTGCGATATAGGCACTTGTTGGATTGGTTTAGCCTTTGGCACAATAATTGCTATCTACATATGACAGAGGTCGGGTTGATACCGACTTCGTAGGAAGGATTGATCAAGAGAGAGGTGGTGATGCCTTTTTGAAATCAACTGTGTAGTTTTTTTGTAAAGGTATAGATTTTCAGATAATAAATTACGCATAAGGCAGTGTAATTTGTTAGATGGAAATCTATATAAGGTAAATACCATGGCATGAATAGTTTGTTAATTTTTTTCATGCCCAGGTTTTTTTTAAAAGGAGGAATTGTTTAATGAAAAAGATATTTAGTAGTTTAGCAGTAAGCATCATTGCATTAGTTTTATTCTCTGGCATTGCCAATGCCACGCCGTCAACACAGATATGGATTCCGTCAACTGATATTCAGGCATACAAAACAGTTCACTTTGGTCTTGATTCGTATATGAAGACGGAGGAGGGTGTGACAGACGAGCCAACAGTAACAAATGTCGGACTAACTGTCGGTTTGCTACCCTTTGAGAAGATTCAACTGGAAGCCGGAATTGATTATAGGGACATAAGCGGAGACCATAAATATCCTCTCTTGTTCAATGCGAAACTCGGAGTGCCGGAAGGCGCCGTATTTAAAGACTCACCGGCCCTGGCTGTGGGAGGCTATGACCTTGGCACAGAAAGCAATGTCACGAACTCCAACCTGGTCTATGGCCTTGTTGCAAAGACCATTGACAAGATTGGAAGATTATCTGTTGGCTACTACTATGGCAATGACAAAGTTCTTCTTGACATCAATGACAATAAGGATAATGACGGGATACTTGTTTCATGGGACAGAACCATATCTGAGATATCTGACAAGCTCTGGGCTGCCATAGATTATCAGGGTGGAGAAAATGTCTACGGTGCATTGAGTTTTGGAGCTGCATGGAAGTTTGCCCCTAATGTAGGAGTAATCTTTGGCTATGACATATATAACGAAACTAGCTATAGACCAACTGCAACAATACAGTTAGACATAGATTTTTAGATGACCTATTCATTTTAAATTTGACTCCTCGTGTAGATTTAAAGATCGATAATCCTAATCTTTTTATGTCGATCTACTACCTCCTTCTTACATGAGGAGTCAATTAAAATGCAGAAAGGTATTCTCAGGCGAAACACCTTTTTTATTTTTTATCCTGTAAATCAGCGTTAATCTGCGTCCTATTAAGAGGGGATTTTCAGGTGAAAGGAGATGGTTTTATGAAAAAGATTGAGGCGATCATAAAACCCTTTAAACTCGATGAGGTAAAGGACCAATTGAATGAGGTCGGTATTCAGGGGATTACAGTGAGCGAGGTAAAAGGGTTTGGAAGGCAAAAAGGGCATACAGAGTTATATAGGGGTGCAGAGTATGTGGTCGATTTCCTGCCAAAGATTAAACTTGAGATCGTTGTACCTGAAGATATGGTGGTCAGGACAGTAGATACAATAATAAAGGCTGCACAGAGTGGCAGGATCGGTGATGGCAAGATCTTTGTTCTTCCTGTAGAAGATGTTGTAAGAATAAGAACAGGTGAGAGGGGCAAGGATGCTATTTAGGCTCGCCTAAAAGGGAAATGAAAATCTCTTTTATTTTCGATTTTCGATTTAAAGAAGGGGACGAAATCCTTCGGAGTGACAGCGCTTGCGCTGTCCTGATAGATTGCAGAAGTAACAGAATGACAGCGCAAGCGCTGTCACTCCTGAACAATTAGCCGGGTGGCATGGACAAACTTGTTTGTCCGCGGGAATTTTTTAGAGGAAAAAAGAAAGGAGTGACTTCAATGAATGAGAGATTTAAAAGGATATTATTAATTGGCTCTTCTCCCAATTACTACGGTAGCAATAAGGGATAAATAGGGATTGATAGACATTGTGAATCCTTCTAAAATAGTAAGTTTAAC
>QIDP01000131.1 GCA_003229375.1 Nitrospirota bacterium | reverse complement strand
AAAGTTTGAAGTGCCTAAAGTTATTGAATTATTTTTTATATTAAAATTTCAAATTCCTTAACTTTAGGCACTTTAGATCACTTTAGGCACTCTTTAAAAGAATAACTCACTGAAATCAGTTTGAATTTACATTAATTCTTGTCAATGCCCTATATGCATAATTGCTGACATACCAGAACTCATTCTTTTTAATAACCTCTTCTAATGGCTTTACTGCCCTCTTATCTCCAATCCTGCCAAGCGCCCATGCAATCTTGCAGCGGACATTGATATGGCTATCCTTTAATCCCTTTATCATATAAGGTACTGCCATTTTACTGCCTATATATCCGAGACCCTGGGCAGACCACATCCTCACCCTCGGATCTTTATCCTTAACTCCCTCTATCAGGGCATTGTATGCGCTTCTGTTGCGTGTACGTCTCAGTTCTGTTGATAATGCATATGCTGCCTCATAACGTATATCAGGGTCATTGTGTCTTAATAGTCTGCTCAGATATTTAAATCGCTGTGATCCGGAAATTTCCTCTTCTCCATATCTGATCTTATTAATAGCCTCCCTTTTTTTTATCCTTGCCTCAGAATTAATAATCGATATAAACCCTATTGCTATACCAATGATAACTACAATGATAATTGCGATAAATCCCCATAATGAATATCTCTCAATGATAATCCCCCCGATATATGCTGTAAAGGAAGTGATAAACAATAAAGACAGAAACAAAAGAAAGGGAATACTCCATCTAATAAACTGAAAAAGCGAGAATCCTACCAATCTCCTCAATCTTAAGTTGCGATCTGATAATCTATAAATCACATTCAGACTGTCTATTAATTCCTGATATTCAAGAGGTTTTCTTATGACAGGGTTAGGATAGGGGCTAATGGCTGATATGTCAGCTTCCTGATTAATGAGAAATACAACTGAATTCTTCAGATTATTATCAATCTTAGATATATCCTTATATATTGCTTCGGGGAAGATATTTTCATTCATACTATCGAGAAAAATAATATCATAACCACCTTGCTTTAACCTCTGATGAATCTCATCTCTTTCTGTCACACTATCAAGATAGAAATCTTCTCCTGACAGGAGACGTCTTATATCTTTTTTTGCCTCAGGATCACTTCCTATATAGAGAAGCGTCCTCTGGATTTCATTGTCGGGTGCTCCTATGGTCTTAGCAGCATACGGTGTATGTATGTAATAAAAATCGTTGATAAATCTCCCTGGCTTGTTAGAGAGAAGAACCCTGTCCCTTATTGCTATATAATCCATGGGTTCCTTCTGCCTTCCGTAATTAAAGAGATATAAGATCACAAGACATAGCAAGGTTAGAAAAAAGGAGATAGCAATAGTAATGCCCCATCTGGTCTTCTCTTTTCCTTTTCTTAATAATCGCGGGATAGAGTAGCCAAGATAGACTGCAAAGGGCAGTATTATAAAAGAAACTAAATGAAGCCATAATCCATGCGGGTATATATATATAAACAGCAAGATACTGAGAATAGGCAATATCCATTTAAGGAATCTTGAATAGATACTGAATTCGTCAATCAGCAATATTATGATTGAAATAGACAGTCCAAAGAGGTATCCCAGGGACAACCCGATAAAGGCACCGCAACCCAGGAGAAAACCTGACGAAAGGGTTTCAAGACTTGATGGGTTCGGAACCGGCATGCCACCGAGTTTTTCTATCCTTGTCCCCTTTTGTATCAGATCGGTAATGGACAATTCCACCAGACCAAAACCGAATAACCACATAACAATGATTGCACATATAAGCCCGCAGAGAATAGATAAGATTATCCGGCAGACTGAAGGGAAGGTATCACCCACACTATAGATGATTTTATACTTATCACTAACGACTATCCTGACCTTGAACCTCCTCGAATCTGTTGTTGAGAGAATATACAAAGGCAAGGATCTCTGCTACGACTTTATAGACTGAGGGAGGGATATCTTCTCCGATGTCTAACAGGGAGAGGATCTGTATAAGATCAGGATCCTCCTTTAGAGGGATATCATGTTTTAATGCCTCTTCTATGATCCTTTCTGCAATAACCCCTCTTCCCTTTGCGGTCACTTTAGGGGCACTATCCTCAGGAGGTTTATATTTTAAAGCAACAGCCGACTTATGTATATCTCTTTTCTTGTCTTTCAATACTCAATACTCCATATAGTCGTTAGTATTTAGGTGCTCATTAACGACTATTCACTAATAACCTGAAGCCAGGATGCGAAAATCAGACCCTCAAATTCACTATCTGTATCTCATTCAATCCAAAATCTGCTCTCAACCTCTCCTTTTCAAAAGACTCACTCTTTGCCACCATACAGTCAATAAACGCCTTTACGCCCAGCCCCTCTAACCGGCTCCTGAATTCAGGGATCACCTCCTTGATAAATTCAGCCACCTTCTCTTCTTCTACCGAGATCCGGCATGTAACCAATCCCCTCTTCAGGCTGACATCTATCCTGAGACTGCCCAGTTTTTTCATATCCATCAGAAAAATTATACTATAGATCTCTTTGCCCCTTTTTTTTCTCCTTCCCTCACCCTTATAATCTCTCAAGAGGTAGAGATTTGCTATTTTGACACCTTCCGGGAAGGAAAATGCTATCTGAAGAAACTGTTGAAGCCCCTTATCCCTGGATATATAATTAAAAAATTCGTTCAGCTTTAACTCTATATTATTAATATTATCAATAGAGGATCTGATATTATTAAGCAGGTTTGTAAGTATCCCGCGGGCCTTCCCTTTTGCGTCCTTTATGCTGGTGAGATGCCCTTCCAGGGCATTTTGCAATCTCAGGAGCTGCCCCTTAAGATCACCCTTAAGGTTCTCCTTGAATATCTCGGGTCTGGAACCAGAGAGAAGAGACAGGATTGACAGCACTCTCTTGATTGCATGCATAGATTTTTTGTCCAGATCGGTGAGTATCGCTTTATTAGAGAGATCCTCAATAAGGTTCTCTATAACCTCTCCGAACCGGACATTGTGTGACAGGTATGATTTGAGAAGGGATATCTCCTTTTCCCTGGCCAGTTCTCCGGAACTTAGCTCCGCCTGGCTATGCAATTGGAATAGCGGGATGATGGAACGATGGAATATTGAGTTTAACGAATTTTTGACATTATTCAAGTATTCCACCATTATATTATCCCAATAAAAAAACTTTACTATTAATAATGTGGAGATATCTACTATATTTTCATGCAACGCAGTAGATGGATAGTTTTCATTTACACACTAACTATGTAACCGTTCACGGTTTGAAATTGAAAATTGGAAATTTGTAAACCTCTAATTCGTAAACTCTTTTCATTTTTTTCTAATTTCCAATTTCAGTGTTCTGTGAACGCTTACCTAACTATATAACGATATCTACAATTTTACCGGGCTTTATGTCATCCTCAGAAACACTGTCTTCTGTCTTTTCACCATGTCTTCGTCCCCTATGGCCTCTTCTCTCACCTTTTCTTCTATCACCTTCTAATATCCTTGCCTCCTCTGCCTTCTCAGAGGTCTGTACCTCTGTCTTTTTTTGCTCTTCCTGCTCTCTGAGAACAGCGGTAAAATGCCTTCCCTGCATATCAGGCTGCTGCTGCTGTACCTGCTGCACCCTTTCTATTGCTGAACTCATAGAGAGGATCTGTTGCATTCCAGCCGATTCAACCACAACCGGGTTACCTCCTATAAATTTCAAACCAAATTCAGTTACTAAAACTCCTTATCTTCTTATCGGCAAAAAGTCACCAAAACTTTAAAGGTATAGTAACTACTCAGATTGTTTAGACTGGTCTGTTAGGACTGCGCAAAGAACGAATCAAGGCTCCCAACACCTTTTCAGACTCTACAAGTTTTAACTCACAGCCGGCAACTCGCATATTCTTCCTCACTATTCAGCTAAATACCTATAGACTATCCACCTGAGTAGTTACAAGGTATAAAGCCATTACAGAACCAAAAACTCTGTAAAGTATACTTTTTTTATTATACCACTCTGAAGGGATCTATTCAATGTTGTTATTATTTCCTTACTTAATTTGACCTTGTTTTTATCGCTCTGAAGGTCTCTCAACGTCTTTTTTTTAAACAGAAAAAGGAGATTTTCTCTTAGTATGGCAAGATTTCTATCAATCTCTCCGGATACCTCCTGATTGCTCAATTCCAGATCGATTTCTATCCTCAGGAACCTCTCTCCCTTTTCTATGCCGGCGATAGGGAGAAAGAAAGGGGCCATTGGATAGTCCAGGATCTTCACAATAGGGGGCCTGGCAGGTACAAATTTAACCTCCTGGGGTGGTGGAGGCTCTTTTTCCCATATAACAAATAATAATACTCCTCCCAATAAAAGTACCAGAGAAACAGCAACCACAATTATGATAATCAACTTCGATGGCAATCTGATCTTATTTGCCTTTTCAGTGGAGCTTCCCTCCCCCTCTTTCCCTTTATTATTCTCATCTGCTCCCTTTTTATTCTCCATACATAGTCAATTTACCACCCCTATAAGTGGCGGCTTGTTTATAAGTGCCCAAAATTAAAAGATTATATCCCATTAACTTTAGTTCACTTTAGCTCACTTTAGGCACTTTTTAAAACATCTCATCCTCTATAAGTTTCTTCAGCTTCCCCCTTAGCCTCAGAACAGCCTTGGTATGGATCTGCGAAATCCTCGATTCAGTTATCCCTAATACCTCACCGATCTCCTTCATAGTTAGTTCCTCATAATAATATAATGAGACCATTATCCGCTCCTGTTCGGGTAATCCATCTATGGCCCTGGCTATAATATTTTTTATCTCATTAAGTTTTAAGCTGGTCTGAGGATCGCTATCTTTGGAGTCTGCCAGACAATCAAGCGAATTCTTCTTCTCACCGCCCTTATCTCCATCCCATAGGTCATCAAAACTAAATATGGGGATAGGACTCGCCTTTTTAAGGATATTAAAATATTCATCCATATCTATATTTAGGGCATCTGCCACTTCCTCATCATATGCAGCCCTCCCTAATCTCTGTTCAAGTTTAAAGTAGACATTCTCAAGTTCGCTTGCCTTCTGCCTGACAGATCTGGGAATCCAATCGAGCGAGCGAAGCTCATCCAGCATTGCACCTTTTATACGGAATTCAGCATAGGTCCTGAATTTTGCCCCCCGTGAAGGATCATATTTTTCTATAGCGTCCATCAAACCAATAATACCTGAACTGATTAGATCGTTTATATCTATGTAGGGTGGCAGACGAACCGCTATTCGATAGGCAATATACTTAATAAGGGGGGCATATTCTAAGATCACCCCCTCCATATCGCCTCCACCCGAAGCAGACACCTTGCTTTTATCACCATCCAAATCGATATCCTTACGGATATTATGATTATTATGATCGGATTTTGGCATCTCTTCAGAAAAACTCCTCACTTATCCACACCCCATTCTAAATTTTCATCACCTTTCACCTTTCAGCTACTGAGTTTGAAAAAAGATATCCTACCAATATCCCCAGGACCCATGAAACAACAGATGCCTCTATACCCCTTATAAGGGCAGTTAAAGGCCTCGCCCCTGATAACAGCCCTATTATGATCACAAAGGAAAAGACCATGAGGGCAACAGCAGTCGCTATCTTTATTGTAAATAATGACATGTTAAAGGATTAAGGCTCGCTCAAAAATAATTTGGTAAATATTGAGCACGGACAAACAAGTTTGTCCATGCCACCCATTTTTACTTCCACCTTCCACCTTCCACCTTCCACCTTCCACCTTTCACCTTTCACCTTTCACCTCCTAATATAGCCCTCCATAAAAACTGAGGACTCCCGCCAGGATGAACATAGGGCAGATCACATATCTTTTTTGATAGAGACATAAAGCACTGACTGGCCTTTGAATGAGGATAAGCATCAAGTACAGCCCTCTGATGTCTGATTGCCTTAGCAACATTCTCATCACGTAAAATATGTCCCAAATAATCTATCGATATATTCGGAAGAAATCTGTCAGCTACCACGCTTAACTGGCGAAAGACCTCCTTTCCTTCCCCTTCATTCTTAACAGCATTAACCAGAAGTCTAAAATCCTTTATGGCATGATTCTGGGAGAGTACCTTCATCAATGCATAGGCATCAGTAATGGAAGTAGGTTCGGGTAATGCAACCACTATTATATCCTGTGCAGCGGTACAGAAATATGTTACATTCGATGATATGCCTGCCCCTGTATCCAACAACAGGATATCAAACTCTTCACTAAGGCTGTCAAATTCCTCTGATAATACAAGGCGCTGTTCAGTGCTAAGCTCTACAAGCTCCTGGATACCCGAGGCAGCAGGAAGTATCTTTATCCCTCCCGGTCCATTAACAATGACTTCAGAAATCTCTTTTTCTCTCCTCAATATATGATGGAGGTTAAATTTCGGTGCGATTCCCAACATGATATCGACATTCCCCAATCCTACATCTGCATCAAAGACTAACACATGCTTATCCAGCCTGGTAAGGGCAAATGCCAGATTGACAACAACGTTTGTCTTTCCCACGCCCCCTTTACCAGAGGTCACTGCAATAACACGTGGAAGAGTTCCTCCTTCTCTTGATGAATTCATCATCTCTTTCTTTACTATCCTTTTCAAGGTCTTAGCCTGATCCATAAGTTAAATTTAAGTGAGCTAAAGTGCCTAAAGTTTGAAGTGCCTAAAGTTATTGAATTATTTTTTATATTAAAATTTCAAATTCCTTAACTTTAGGCACTTTAGCTCACTTTAGTTCACTTTAGGCACTTCTTATTTTACACTATTAAATTAATTCTTCAATATCAAATTTACAACTCTACTTAAGGTCGCAACTTCGATATCTTCCGGGACCCTCTGCCCGGTTGTAAGATATGAAATGGGCTTACGGCTATGTATTGATTGATTAAGTATTGTTCCGAAAGATACTCCTTCATCTATCTTGGTAAAGAGCAAGCTGTCTACAGATATGGGGGCAAATCTCTCAATGATCTCTGCCAGCCCCTCATCCTTTGTAGTAGCACTAAGGACAAGATGTTTCTCAATTGGTATCTCACCACCTAAAAGATTCATCAATTCAGAGACCCGGGATTTATCCCGCTGTCCCCTCCCTGGTGTATCTATCAAGATCAGATCCTTATCCCTGCTGGATTCAATAGTTTTTCTCAATTCTGCTGCAGATAAGACTACATATACAGGGATGCCTATTATATCGGCATAGATCTTAAGCTGCTCTACTGCTGCTATCCTGTAAGTATCAATGGTAATCAAGGCAACTTTCCTCTTCCTTAAAAGTACATACTCTGCGGCAAGTTTTGCAATAGTGGTAGTTTTCCCCACCCCGGTAGGGCCGATAAGGGCTGCTATCTTCTGTTTTCCCTTCTCAAAACGGATATCCTCCCCTACCTTTATCAGTTTCATCATGACATCTGTTATGAACGACCTGACATACCCTTCCCTTTCCAACTTTTCTTCAGGTATACCTTTATTAGCCTCTTCTATAAGTTTCAGGGCAATCCCATCCTTTACGCCATTAGCTATCATCTCCTGATAAATGGCACTGATATTCTTATGAAAACCGCCTATTCCAAACCTATCCGGCTGCTTCATAAAGAGAGCCATAATCTCTTTTAACCCTGCGATCTCTTCCAGTACCGGATTTAGTGCGGTTGAAAAATTTAAGGCGATATCAGGGGAGACCTTATCTTTTCTGATACCTTCTGCATATCTATCATCTGAGGCGGCTGTCAGCTCAATAATAGGGCGCCCGAATAGTCCATATCCCCTCCCCTCCCCTTTTATCTTCCTTGTGGAGAGGATAACTGCATCAGGACCCAATTCATCCTTTACCAACTTCAAGGCCCCCGGCATATCTATTGCCCTGAACTTTTTAATCTGCATCTTTTTTGTTTTTGCTCATAGATTAACCAACAATTACTACTATAATTTTACTACCCCCAATGTCTGAATTCTAACATTTGGTGCCACCTCATTATAAGAAAGGATGATCAGATTCTTGATAAACCTTTCTGTTAACCTTCTCAGGTGCATCCTCACCTGGGGTGAAGCCAATATAACAGGCTGATAATTCGCAGTAGAGAACCTCTCTAATGCATCCTTTAACTTCGTTAATATCTTTTGCGCAAGATTCGGTTCTAATGCAAGATAAGAGCCATGTTCGGTACTCTTAATCGATTTTGATATCATATCCTCTATCTCCCTGTCAATGGTCACCACAGGGAGACTTCCGTCAGGAGCCTGGTACTGCTTGGTGATGGGTCTTGCCAGTGCCTGGCGTACATACTCTGTGAGGAGATCGATATCCTTGGACAGGGGGGCATAATCAGCTAATGTCTCCAGTATGGTTGAAAGATCCCTGATAGATATCTGCTCTTTTAAGAGATTCTGAAGTACCTTCTGAACACCACCAAGGGAGAGGAGACCGGGGATTAGCTCCTCTATAACCTTTGGATTCCTCTCTTTTAAGTTATCCAGAAGTGCCTGTACCTCTTGACGTCCTAATATCTCATGGGCATGAGACTTTATCACCTCTTTAATATGAGTCGTTATAACGGTGACAACATCGACGACCGTATATCCTGCTATCCGGGCCCTATCCTTCTCACCTTCAGTGATCCATAGGGCCGGAAGACCAAAGGTAGGTTCCTTTGTAGGTATCCCCTTGACCTCGGCAGTCGCTGTTCCCGGATTCATAGCTAAGTGGTGATTCATCTTCAACTGTCCTCTTGTTACCTCAACCCCCTTAATAAGAATGGAATAGTCACCCGGCTTCAACTGGAGGTTATCCCTTATATGAAGGGGGGGAACGATTATCCCCATATCTAATGCAAATTGACGGCGAATAGACTTGATCCTCTCCAGGAGATCTCCTCCTCTCTCTGTATCTACCAACGGGATAAGCTCATATCCTATCTCCAGTTCCATTATATCGAGAGGCAGGAGCGTCTCCACGCCAGGCTCAGGGGCCTTTGCTGCAGCCTCTACCATTTTTTCTCTCTTCTCTCCCTCTTCCTTCTTCTGTGCCTCAATAGTCAGATAGGCTATTACCCCTGCAAGGATAGCAAGGATAATAAAGGCAATATGAGGAAGGCCGGGTATCATCCCAAAGAAAAAGAGTACCCCGGCAGCTATAACAAAGACACGGGGTTTTATTAGGATCTGCTGGGTCAGCTCCTTTCCAAGATTCATTTCAGAGGCTGCTCTCGTAACCACTATACCTGCGGCAGTTGAAACAATCAATGCAGGAAGTTGAGAGATTAGCCCATCACCGATCGTAAGGAGCGTATATACCTGTGCAGCATCAGCCAATCCCATCCCCTGCTGAAAGACACCAATAATAAGTCCTCCGATTATATTTACTAATGTAATAATAATACCTGCTATAGCATCACCACGGACAAATTTTATAGCACCATCCATGGACCCATAGAAGTCTGCCTCCTGCTGCAATTTCTGACGCCTTTGCTTCGCCTCTACTTCATCTATAATACCGGCATTCAGATCAGCATCAATACTCATCTGCTTTCCTGGAATTGCATCTAGTGTAAATCTTGCAGCCACCTCGGCTGTCCTTACCGAACCCTTTGTTATGACAATAAAATTGATGAGCACAAGGATAAGAAAGACAACCGCCCCGACTACATAATTGCCCCCTACAACAAAGCCCCCAAAGGACTTTATCACCTGTCCGGCCGCAGCAGTCCCTTCACTTCCATGGAGAAGGATTAACCTTGTGGAGGCTATATTCAAAGAGAGGCGGTAAAGGGTAATAACAAGGAGAAGGGATGGAAAGACAGAGAACTCTAATGGTTGAATCAGATACATTGCTACCAGGAGTATAATCAAAGCTGATGTAATGCTGAATGCCAGGAGCATATCTAATAGCATAGTAGGAAGGGGGATTATCATAATGACCAGTACCCCTACCACGCCGGCAGCAACTGCGACATCACTATACTTTGTAAAGCCCGGAAGTGCTATATTGTCACCCTGAACCGCCATTTTAATAACCTCGTTTTAAAATTTTCCTTTTTTGTAGCTACTTACGCCTTTCCTTTCAACTTATAAACATACGCCAATATCTCTGCAATCGCCTTATAGAGAGAGACAGGAACAGCCTCCCCTATCCTTACTAACCTGTAAAGCGTACGCGCCAGAGGTTTGTCCTCAACTATGGGGATACCTGCCTTGCTTGCTATCTCCTTAATACGCCCGGCAATAACCCCTCCTCCCTTAGCTATCACCAGAGGAGCTGCCATCTTCCCACTATTATATTCTAACGCAATTGCTATATGGACAGGATTGGTAATCACTACATCTGCCTTGGGCACGGCCTCCATCATACGGCGCCTCGCCACCTGCATCTGAATAGACCTGATCCTCGACTTTATCATCGGATCTCCCTCTGTCTCCTTCCTCTCCTCCTTAACCTCCTGTTTCGTCATCTTCATATTCTCTGCAAAGCTCCACTTCTGAAAGGCATAATCTAAGGCGGCCAGGATTAGCAATGCCCAGAATGTGCGGAAAAAAATCTTAAGGGCAACCCCTAATATATAAATTAAGATCTGTCCTGTATCCTTGTCCATTAGAGGGGGGATATTTATAAATTCAGCCTTTACAGTTATATACGAGATATAACCTACTATAACAATCTTGAATATAGATTTCAGTAACTCTACAAATGCATTCTTGGAGAATAATTTGCGTACTCCCTTAACGGGACTGAGTTTGGAAAAATCCGGTGTGATAGGTTTTACTGAAAAGAGAAATCCTCCTGTCTGGAGCACACCGGAGATCAAGCTAGCAGCAAAGACAACTATGAGCATGGGTAAGAGCATCTTATAGAACGCCTTTACAACCGTATAGAATAAAAAATAGATATTGTCTCCCCCTATCTCCATCCCTCCGGCCTCTGAAAACATATATCCTGAAATGCCCATGAGATTTCTAAACATATATGTACCGGTAAAATACAAAACAAGGAGACTGGCCATCAGGACAAAGACAGAGGATACCTCCCTGCTATAAGCCACCTGTCCCTTTGCGCGAATATCACCCATTCGCTTTGGTGTCGCTTGTTCTGTTCGCTGTTCTTTATTGTCTTCCGGCATAGGTTAAGTGAACTAAAGTGCCTAAAATGCCTAAAGTGAGCTAAAGTTAAAAAATTATATTCCATTAACTTTAGGCACTTTAGTTCACTTTAGTTCACTTTAGGCACTCCTTTATAATTCTATAATAGAAATTTCAAGCTGTTCATTCATCCCATCAATCTTAATAGCGTATATATATTCCTCCCCATCCCATCAAAGATACCCTTCAAGAGTATATTGAAGAATGGAAGTGACAACCCTATCATCAACAACCCCACAGCTATTTTGAGAGGAAATCCCACAATAAATACATTCATCTGAGGAACTGTTCTGGCTATCAATCCCATTGCCACACTGGTAAAGAAGAGGGTAGCTATAATAGGGGCCCCTACCTTCACTGCTATCTTAAATATATCACCAAACAAACTAACAATCATACCCATCAAGGCCCCGCTAAAATGAAATCCTAAAGGTGGTATCAATTCAAAACTGTCAATAATAGCCTTGATGAAGAAATGATGAGCATTGATAGAAAGGAATATCAACAGGGCTATAATATTTTGAAACTGCGCAATTATCGAGACCTGTGAACTTGTGCTGGGATCAATAACATTAACTATACCGAACCCCATCTGGAAACCAACAAGATTACCTGACAATTGTATACCTGCAAAGATAAGCCTTGTAATAAAACCTATTGTTATTCCTATAAATATCTCTCCTGTCAAGAGTATTGCCATAGGGAATATCCCTTCCGGAAGATAGTCTAAATTTACCTTGATCATAGGGTAAACAATTATGCTTATTATAAACGCCAACCCCACCTTCAACTGAAGAGGGACATTTCTACTTCCAAATATAGGGGCAAAAAAGAGTAAGGCCCCTACCCGGATAAAAATAAAGAGAAATGTCTGAAATTGTTGAAGCGAGAAATTAAAAAGATCCATATCAATGTATGTACATAGGGATATTCATAAAAAGCCTCGCTGTATATCCAACCATAAACTGAAGCATCCATGGCAGAAAGAGGATCATGGCAAGCATTACCGCCAGGATCTTCGGGACAAAGGTCAGTGTCATCTCCTGAATCGATGTAACGGCCTGGAATATACTCACCAATACCCCCACTATCAACCCAAATCCAAGCATGGGAGCCGATAACAAAAGGGTGGTCAGTAAGGCCTCTTTACCAAAACCGATAATAAATTCCTGTGTCATAATTATCTCCTTCTTTCACCTGGAAATTCCCCCACGGACAAACAAGTTTGTCCATGCCACCCAGCCTTCGCTGCCTCCTTGCCCTTCCACCCTCCACCTTTCTTAAGCAAAACTCTTAACCAGCGATCCAATGATCAGATACCACCCATCTACTAAGACAAATAGCATCAGTTTAAAGGGGAGAGAAATCATTATAGGTGGCAACATCAGCATCCCCATAGAGAGCAGTATACTTGCAACAACCATATCCAATATTAAAAAGGGTATATATATCAGGAATCCTATCTGAAAAGCTGTCTTTAACTCACTTATGATAAAAGCCGGTACCACTATATGGGTAGGGATATCTGATGGCCCCTTAGGTCTCTCAATCTTTGCGATATTAACAAACATTGCCAGGTCCTTCTCCCTTGTCTGCTTGAACATAAACCTTCTTAATGGTTTTATAGAGTTATTCAGTGCCTCCTTCTGAGGGATCTTCTCAGAGATGTAGGGTTGAATAGCATTTCTATTTATATCCTGCCATACAGGCGACATAATAAAAAAGGTGAGGAAGAGCGCTAAACCGATAATTATCTGATTAGGGGGCATCTGCTGCGTTCCCATCGCCTGCCTCAGGAACGCCAACACCACCACAATCCTGGCAAAGGCTGTAAGCATAATAAGTATTGCCGGAGCCAGGGAGAGGATGGTCAGCAGAAAAAATATCTGAAGAGTTACGGCCATCTGACCGGGAGCCTCTGCATCGCTAACAGCTATATTAATAGTAGGGATCGTAAGAGGTTTCCCTTCAGCATTAGCGGTCAATAAGGTCAATGCCGTCATAACTACAAGAAAGAATATTGCAATGGCTCTGAATTTCGAATTTCGAATTTCGAATTTCATTACCCACCCCTTTTAAGCCTGTTGAGCCTTTCCTGTATCATCTGGCTCACCTGCACCACAGAACCACTTTTCTTTTCATGATCAGAGACAAATCTATTTAACTGATCTGAAAAGACCTCTGTTCCCTTGCCATCCCTATCAGACATATTATTATTACCTTTAAGATTAGTTATTGCCCTATTATTCTCCAGTCTTGTCAGCATAGAGATATTATTATTAGATATACCTAACACCAGGACCTCATCCGCGACCTCTACCAGCGTTATCGCCTTCTTATGACCTATAAAATTTGTGGAAATAACCTTTATCAGCCGATTGCCCCCGATCATCCCATTACCTTTAAGCAAAAACCTCTTCACAATGTAGTATATTATTAATATTACAGAGAGGACTATTATCAATGAAACAATCATCCTGACAGTGGTTGAAAAGAGGTCAGGAACAGAAGGCGGAAGAGGCTCCTCATAATTCAGATAATTTCCATTATCTTGATAAAAGGTATTCTCTTCCGGTCCGGATATCTCCTCTGCATGGGCCACATCTTCTATATTCATATCCCCGGGGATCTCTTCTCTTTCTACATCTGATATCTCCTCTCCATCAATAATATCTTCAGGAAAAAGGGTATTGAGAATCCCCTCAACATCACCTGGCAGACCGGCCCTTTTAATAGAGATCACCAAAATCTTATCCTCTATTGAAAGAGAAAATCTCTCCTCAATTCCGGATCCATCTGTTACATGCATAAGACGCATCCTTACTGTATCTCTTGTGTGCTGAACAACATTGATACGAAATATCATGTCATCACCAACCTCTAAAACACGTTTAGAAGGATGAAGATAGGTATCCGGAAAATCTATCTGAATCGACTTCTCATAAAATATCGGTCCTTGATAAGCAGCCAAGTGTCTCTTGAAATCTACTACCACACGTAACTCTCTGTCATCAGAATAAGTCTTCAGGTCTTTAATATAATTGAAGTCGGATAAAGATTGAGCATAAGCCATCTTACAGAAGATAATAAAAAACACTAACATAAAAAGATGTTTTTTCATTGCATTACCCTTCTAATAAGTTAGCAATTAGCAATTAGCAGTTAGCAATCTTTACTTCTTTCTGTTAATTGCTAATTGCTAACTCATTCCTTACCTTAACTGCTCAATCCTCTCCAGAGGTGTTACGATATCTGTTAAACGAATACCGAATTTCTCGTTAACCACAACAACTTCACCACGGGCTATCAATTTCTCGTTGACCAGAATATCTAAAGGTTCTCCTACAAGCTTGGACAGCTCTAACACAGACCCCTGCCCCAATTGAAGAAGCTCGTTTATCAACATCTTTGTACGGCCTAGCTCAACCGTAACCTTTAACGGAATATCCAGAATAAAATCCAGATTTTTAATATCTTGAGAAGCGCCTTTCTCCTTGTCCTCACCAGGCATTTGGGGAGATTCTGACACAACTCCTGCCCCCCCGCTAGATTCATGTCCGGCATCGGTACCATCTTCTCCTTTGCCCGGATCAGCCTCGCTCTTGTTATTAACACCATCATTCTCAGCCATTTCTACTTTACCTTCCTCTCGTGACTATTGAAGATATCTGGACAGCCTTATTCCCTTTTGATACCCCTGGAAATCCCCTGAACTTCGGCACATCCTCTACCTTTATTACAATCTCATCTGTCACATCATTATCCAATTGAATAACATCCCCTAAACCCAGCTTTATCAAATCACTAGCCATTAATTCTGCGCCTCCTAACTCCACAACTATCTCTACCTCTGTCTCTTTTAGCCTCTCTTTCAAGCGGAATAGCCACGTCTTGTCCACCTCTAACTGATCGCTGTGAAAACCTGTACGCAGCTTTGTGACAATCGGCTCAAGGGTTGAATAAGGAATACATATGGTTATCGTTCCGGAGATATGCTCCATCTCCACCTCAAACAGGATAATAATAACTACATTGGTGTTGGGAACTATTGTAGCAAATTGTGGATTCACTTCAGACCTTATAAAACTTATGTTTACAGGGTGGACCTGTTTCCATGCCACCTCCAGATCTCTCAGGGCATCTATAATCACTCTCTTTATCAACCTCTGTTCTATCCGTGTGAAGTCACGTCCCTCAATCTTCACTGCTCCCTCACCGGTCCCCCCAAAAAAAATATCAACAAAGGAAAAGACTAACTTGCTCTCTGCAACAAAGAGCGCAAATCCCCTGAGCGGCTCCATACGAAAAATGTTGAGACTGGCAGGAACAGGGAGGGATTTGATAAAATCTCCAAACTTCACTGTATCTGTAGAAACAGGTGTTATATCTACAACCTTACGGAGAGAGGTTGAGAGAGACATCCGGAAAAGTCGTGAAAATCTCTGATTGATAATATCGAGGGCGGGCATCTTCCCCCTTATTATCCGCTCCTGGCTGGTCAGGTCATAGGAAATGACCGCAGATTCATCCAGTCCTTCATCGGTCTCAGTTTCTATCTCACCATCCGTAACACCACGTAATAGGGCATCTACTTCATCTTGAGACAATACCTGCGCCATCTTTTACCCTCCAGGTAAATAAGTGCCTAAAGTGAGCTAAAGTGCCTAAAGTGAACTAAAGTTAAAGGTATTTAAAATTTTAATATAAAAAATAATTCCTTAACTTTAGGCACTTCAAACTTTAGGCACTTATTTAGACTTACTGTATTACAAACTCCGTAAAATAAACGTTTCTAATAGTCCCGTGTTTTAAAAATGTATTTATACGGATTACTATCTCTTCCCTTAATTTAATCTTCCCGTGAACTTTATATATATCATCAAAATTCTTATCGCTAAGAAGTAGTAAAATAGAATCCTTTATCTGAGGAAGCCTCGCCTTTATCTCCTCTGCCAATTCCTCATCGC
Organism: Nitrospirota bacterium; assembly: GCA_003229375.1. Taxonomy (GTDB): domain Bacteria; phylum Nitrospinota; class Nitrospinia; order SZUA-224; family SZUA-224; genus SZUA-224. The sequence continues at coordinate 8,506 of QIDP01000131.1, read as the reverse complement.
TAAGCTCTAACTCCATGGTTGTCTTCAAGAATCTCTTCCCGGAGCTATCAGCAAGATTTACAATAAATGTTTCCATGGGAAACATAGTCCCTATTTCATCCTTTGGCTCTGCCTTCTTCACAGCCTTAGAGGTCTCCCCGCTCAAACCGATTGCAGGGGCAACATATTTACTCCAGACAAAATACCCGCCCCCGGCGAGACCAAGAAAAAATACTAATACACTAATAAAAATAATAATAAGCTTTCCGGAGCCTTTTTTCTTTGGTTCTTGTTCAGTTTCTACCTTGTCTTCCTCTGCTGCCATATCATATCCCTCCCCTTCTTCTCCTTCTTCTCCATAATAATCTCCACCCTGCGATTCTTTGCCCGGTGTTCAGGAGTATCATTAGGAAATAGCGGATGATACTCTCCGAATCCCAGAGCAGATAAACGGGATGGAGAGATATTGCTATTCTCTAATAAGAACCTCAGGGTATTTACCGCCCTTGCTGCTGACAACTCCCAATTGGATGGGAATTCAACCGTATTTATAGGGACATTATCAGTATACCCGCCCACCATAACCAAATAATCAGATTCTTTAAGCCATTCACCTACCTCAATCAGAATAGGGGTCGTCTCAGGTTTGATATCAGCCTTCCCCATATCAAAAAGTATCTTATCATAAAAGGTAATAACTATCTTCCCCCCCTTTGAAACAACACTTATGCCATTCAATTCTACTATACTCTCTTCTTCTCCCTTTTCGTCCCCTGTTTCATGAACCATAGATAATACCTTTTTGAAATATTCCGGATTCACATTTACATACCTGGGCACTACAATCTTTGATGGAGCTATCATACCCTTAGCATCAGATCCCATTACCCCTAGTACCCCTGTAAAAAAGCTAAACACATGCTTAAGCTTCTTAACATCCATAGATGACATCACAAGAAGCATAACAAAAAATGTCAGGAGAAGGGTCAGGAGGTCAGAGAATGTAACCATCCAGGCGAGAGGATCAAGCCCTTCCTCCTCATCATCCTCTCCCCTGGTTTTACGCCTCCTCCGGCTAATCATATATCTCCTTCTTTTCCCTTGTCATTAACCTGCCCCTCTTCATCTTCAGCTAACATGATAATCTCTACCCTTCTATTTATTGTCCTGTCCTTTGGGGTATTATTGGGAAGCAGGGGTCTTGCTGCACCATACCCCGCAGCCGCCAATCTATTCGGTGCAATACCCCCCTTCTCTGCCATATATCTCAAGACACTTATAGCCCTTGCTGCGGATAACTCCCAATTGGAAGGGAATCTCCTGGTATTTATAGGTATATTATCCGTGTGTCCCTCAATATGCAGGGGTTCTGATGTCATGTTCAGCAGCACACATATCTTATCCAGCAAATGAAATGACCTGCTTAATAACTCCGCACTCCCTGAAACAAAGAGAATTTTATCTGATAATGCTATTTTCAAGCCTCTTGCCCCTGTCTGGATAGCTACATCGTCTCCCATATTATCCTTTTCTATATATTTCTCCAGTCTATCTATCATCATATATATATCACCCTCAGACTCAATCATAGGCGCTACAGAAGGAAATATCCATTCCCCTTCATCCTTCCCGACATTCATCCCGCTAGGTAATATACCAAAACTCCCTAAAAGTGACCCCCATGCCGCTTTTACCTTTTTTTCATCCAGAACAGCAATAGAATTTAAGAGGATAAAGAATGCAAGCAGTATCACACTAAGAGATGTAAAGAGTACTGTAAAAGAACTGGCGGCTCCTCTTTCGTTTCTAATCATAAGCCCCTTATTTTTCAAACGAAGATTTCCTTAAACGTGGCGCAAGGAATGAGTGGAGCTTCTGCTCAACTATACGGGGATTGTCCCCTCCTGCGATTGAGATGATTCCCTCTATGGTCAGCTCCTTTACTATTAACTCCTCCTTACTCCTTGTTTTTAGTTTCCCGGCTATAGGCATGAGGATAACATTTGCCATTACCGCACCGTAAAATGTGGTCAGGAGAGCCACTGCCATGGAAGGACCGATTGTACTCGGATCATCCATAGACTGCAGCATCTGAACAAGACCTATGAGTGTCCCTATCAACCCGAAAGCAGGGGCAAATGTACCCATCGTTATAAATATCTCAGCACCTATCCTGTGTCGTTCTTCAATAAATTCTGTCTCTGTATTTAGTATCTTCTCTATAAACTGGGGTTCTATACCATCAATCGCCATTTGAATCCCTTTATTTAAAAATGGATCCTTTGCATCCTCCACAGCAGACTGCAAAACCAGGAGGCCATCGCGCCGTGCCTTTCCTGCAAAGTCCACCAATAGAGCAATCAACTCCCCGGTATCGAATGTCTTGTATAAAAAGGCATTCTTGACAACACCAACTGTCTGCAGCACCCTCCCTAACGGATAGTTTATCAGGGTAGCACCAAGTGTACCGCCCACCACAATAAGTACGGATGGGATATTGATAAAAAGCGTCAGTCCGCCACCTGTACTTATTGCTATCACAATAAGAGAAAAGGCAGTAATTATCCCGAGAATTGTTGCTAAATCCACTATTTAATTCTCCATCGTCCCCGGGAGTTTTACCCTTGATTTATGCAAACAATATGCCAAACCATACAGGATCTAACCCCGGCTTCTAACTCCATGTTTTATAAAGACGTATATGTATCGTCAATGGTATATAGAACCACCGATCCATCAAATCTATATATTATTGACTAATGCATAGTCAAACATATAGCCAAAATTTTGACATTCTCCACTTTTCTGTTGATTGGTTTATTAACTTGATTGTAACTACTCAGGTTGTTTAGACTGTAGTCTGTTAGGACTGCGCAAAGAACGAATCAAGGCTCCCAACTACAAGTTTTAACTCACAGCCGGCAAAATTGTATGATCTCGCATATTTCTTCCTCACTATTCAGCTAAATACCTATAGACTATCCACCTGAGTAGTTACACTTGATTAGTTGAATGGTTGAATAAGTTGATTAGCAAAACAACTGTTAATCCAATCAATCAATCCAATCAACCATTTGGTATGAATATACAAAGATTGACAGGAAAATACAAGAGCAAATTTTTTATTTGACAAATCCCCTCAATTCAGGTGGATAGTCTGTAGGTATTTAGCTGAATAGGTTCTACCGGGATTTGTGTGGATACAAAAGGTTGGTAGCCGCGGACTTTAGCCTGCGTAAAACCGCAGCCTGAAGGCTGCGGCTACCGGCATGAAAGATTTCTTGCACGGAAACGGTGCAAGATTCAGATATCAGTTAAAAGGTGAACTGTTAACGTCCGAGATTAACAAGCTCTGTCAGTAAACGGTCGGTAGTAGAGATGACTCTCGAATTCGCCATGAATCCCTGCTGGTATTTAATCATATTCACAAACTCTGTTGCCAGATCAACATTGGAGAGCTCAAGGGAATTAGATGTTATACTGCCAAAACCTGATGTGTTTGCCTGTCCAATAATAGGTTGACCCGAGACCGATGTCTCTGCAAAGAGATTTCTACCAACAGCGCTTAACCCCTGGTCACTGGCAAATGTTGCTAATGCAACCTGTGCAATATTTTGTGTCTGACCATTAGAAAAAGAACCGACTATAATACCATCTGACCCTACAGACACAGACCTGAGCGAACCGGCCCCATAACCATCCTGACTCTGGGAAATGACCGTAGATACACCTGCAAACTGTGTGGTACCATCCAGGCCTGTACCACTTGCCCCGGTAGCCTCACTCGTACCGGTGCCAAAATCAAAACCTATAATCTGATTCTGTGTCGCACCGGCAAAGTCAAAACCAGATGTTGTAGTTATGTCATCGGTCAGTGTTCCATTTGTTCCAAAATTGAGGGTCCCGTATGATCCTACCCAGGCGGTTCCGCTTACCTGTGGATTATTGAGGGCATCGAGTTGCCCGGGTGTGATCTCACCTCCATCCACAGTACCAAACCACTCCCATGAACCAGCAGCAATCTTCCTGAAATATATTGTAAGTGTATGACTATTCCCTAAAGAGTCAAAGATAGATAAAGAGGTGGAGAAGTTGGAGGTGGATGCAGGATTTGTGATATCAAAGGTATTTGTGCTATCCACAGGGGTATCCGAAGTCATACCTACCGCCGCTAACAAGTCATTAGCGCCAGCTGTAACATCGATTGATGATGTCACCGGTGTCGCTCCTGTTATTGTTCTCCCGAATTGTCCGGATGTAATCGTAAACCTGTCAGTACGCGTGACTCCATAATCCACTGTTACATCAGGTATGTCATCAGGTGTAGGATTAAAGTTTGTATCAGCGTTAATGGCTGTCTGAATCGCTGCTGCAAGGGTAACACCTGTATATACCCCGGCAGGTACTGTTATTGCTAAAGACGCTCCTGTCCCGTTAACTGTTATACCAAAGGTATCATTATCAGTTGCTCCTGTTCCTGATATAATATTGAATGCAACAGCGGTATCACCAGAATAACTCAATGCGCCTGTATCTTCAGCAGCAGCAGAAAATCCCAAAGTCGCTGCAGCAGTCGAACCAGCATTATCCCATTCTATATCCAATATGCCGCCACCGCCACTTCCATCAGATGTAATAGTGAATCTATCCGTAGTTGCATTATAACTAACCGTATAATCTGAAACACCTAGCACCTCTAATGCAGTTTCTATTGCTGCTGCCAGTGTACTACCAGTGTAAGTTCCGGGCGCTATAGTAGCTGTAATATCCGTACCATTAGTCTCCTCAAAGATTATATCATCATTGGTACCCAGTACAATTCTAAAACTATCTGTTACATCGGCCGTTGATTGTGTATAACCTGCTGTGGCTGGCGGTACTGAATCAGCATCAAGATTCACTGCCATCTCAACCCCCCTGTTTGAGCCGGTGCCACTTGTAGTAGCCTGAGGCTGTGATGATACGACACTTACATTTATATCTCCCAGTGCACCCCTGACACCTGAAGAATCAATAGCCCATCCCTGAAGGAACAACCCATTGGGATTAATAAGATAGCTGTCTACATTAAAGAAAAACTCGCCCGCCCTTGTATAAAATGTCCCTCCTGAAGAAGAATCCCTCGCCAGAAAGAAACCCTCACCGTCAAGAGCCAGATCAGTTGGCCTATTGGTGGTCTCAAAAGACCCCTGAATAAAGCCAGGACTTACGCTTGACAACTGAACCCCCCTGCCTATCTGCGAGGTACCGAGAGCACCCCCTATACTTTGACTTAAGGCATCTGCAAATTCCACCCTGCTCCCCTTAAAACCAATAGTATTGAGGTTTGCAATATTATTCCCCACAACTGACATCGCATTTCCGTGAACATCCAGTCCGCTGATTCCTGAAAATAATGAACTCAATATACCCATAAATTAACCCTCCCTTTCTTTTACCTCTATCACTTCGCCAAGGGCGATCTTCCTGTTCCCCAACAATAGATAGGTAACATTATCCTCAAATGTAAGTCCTGTTACCTGACCTGATATGTAGGTACCGGTCCTGACTGTATTATCTTTAAAATCTACAGCCGATACACTAAAGGTATATTCCCCATCTGTAAGCCTGTTCCCCCCGCTATTCATGCCGTCCCACTGAACCACCTGTTCTCCTGCCCCCCGGGGACCCTGTTGAATAATCCTGACCGGATTGTTATCAGAATCATAGATACTAATCTTAACCGCAGCGGCATCATCATCCAACCTATAATAAATATCACTGGAAATCCCATCGGTCACCTGAATCAAGTTGCCTGACGCCTTTATCTCCTTGCCGATAAAACTCATGGCCTGCGTGTTATTCAGAGATGCCTGATACATCTGGAGGAACTCTAGATTGCTGTTGATATTGCTAAGCTGCTCCAGTCCGCTAAACTGTGCCATCTGGGCAAGAAAATCAGAATTTTTCATAGGTTCCAGCGGATCCTGATGCTGCATCTGAATAATAAGGAGATTCAAAAAGGCATCCTTGTTCAGTGTCTTATCTGCCCCTTGCTGCGTCAATAGACCTTGATTGGTCACACCCGGTGGTATCGCTGTAATAGGCATTATCTTACCTCCTTTACAAGTGTCTAAAGTGCCTAAAGTTTGAAGTGCCTAAAGTTAAGGAATTATTTTTTATATTTAAATTTTTAAATACCTTTAACTTTAGTTCACTTTAGGCACTTTAGCTCACTTTAGGCACTTCTTTATACAAATATATCTACAATATTCATACCCGATAATAAAGTTCGGGAATCATCTTCCAATCCCCCTAATTCCCCGGCTGCACTAAGAGAATTCATCTCTGCAAAAGACGGTCTCCCGTATCTGTTGTCAGATCTGTTCTGATTATCTCCGACAGAGACAGTGAATCTATCTACCTCAAGACCATGTTGTAAGAGCGCATCCTTTAACTGACCTAAATTCGTCTCGATGATACCCTTTACTATTGGGGCCTCTGTTATGATATTAGCCTTTACCAGTTGATTCTCAACAGAGATATGTATCCTCAAGGAACCCAGGGATGGGGGGTCAAGATTTATCCTTACCTCACCCTTACTGTTCTTGATAAAATGTATCCCTACCTTATCTACTATCCGGGTCAGTACCCTGTCCTCAAGTACCCTGAAAACGGTCCCGGGTTCTGTGGAATTGAGGGGTAGCTCAGAAGTAAGAGGAGTGGGTGATATCCCTGTCCTCAGTGGTGAAGCCCTTAAAGACACTTCTCCCTCTTTTATATCCGGGAACTTAGACATAATATCTAAATCCCGGGCACCCTTTAATTCCCCTTCCCCCCCGGAATGCTTAGCTAAATCCTCCATACCAATCAACCTAATAATAATATCTCTTATGCCTTTAAGGGTTGTGGTATTGTCTCCCTGATCCTGAATACCTGATTCAATAGACAGGTTGGAGGTCTTATTCTTTGAGATCAGATTCATAAGAAGATTATCAACATCCTGTATAGTGGTCCCCTGCTTCTGTGTCTCTAAAGAATTGGCGCTTAAGGCCCCTTTAAACTGAATAAATTGAAGGAGTACATCCTCCAATTTTACAGAGCTCAGGTTAAGGATATCAGGGGCAGAATCCTCTATATCAAGCCCTATAGCCTGTTTACTGTACCCTCCATCAAAGGCCAATCCTATCAGGAGATTATTCAGTATCTCAATTAATCTGTTCTTCTCTGCCTTCTCTTCATCAATCACAGAAGATATAGATTCGTTCTCAGTGTCGAATCCCCTTAATATTCCAGAGAAGTCTTCACCACCTTTGATCTCTGTATTGCCATCCCTTCCAGAGGGGGATGCCCGGGGAAGTATGGCAGGTAAAATTGCTGAATTCACTCAATCAGCTCCTCTATAGGTGAATCGTGATGCGTGACAAATCGTGATGAGTAATGCGTGATGCGTTATGGGTATTTATTTTACTCATTACCCATACCCAGTTACGAAGAGTTTGCAATAGCTATGCCACTTCCCATACGGTCTCTTTAATACACTATGGAACCCCATAATACATATCAATACAAATAGTTACGATAAAGATATAAAACGTGACGAAAAAAATGGTGGAAAATTCTATCATTGAATAGGTAGTTTCTGCCTATCATTAAAAAATTTTTAGACCTAAATTGAGTGAATGAGGACAGGCGAGACGCCTGTCCTACCGGGAAGGGGTTGATAATTCAGCCAATAGTAGGTCGGGCGTCTCGCCCGACATGAAAGAATCGATCAATTTAGGTTAAAGTTATAAAAATTTTTTGTTGAATCTTTTTCTCTTTTTTTATAGTATATTTGATTGATAATTTGCAATTTAGGATTGATAATTGTAAATTTAAAGGAGGAGGTGATCTGAATGTTTGATCTTAAGATGAAAATACTTGTTGTGGATGATTTTTCAACCATGAGAAAGATCGTAAAGAATATTCTTAAACAACTCGGATATAGCAATATTGAAGAGGCAGAGGATGGTGCACAGGCATATAAAAAGTTGAAAGGCGGGGGATTCCAGTTCGTTGTATCTGACTGGAACATGCCTAACACGGATGGTCTCGGGATGTTGCAAAAGATCAGATCAGACCCCGAGCTAAAGGATATTCCTGTTCTGATGGTCACTGCAGAGGCTGAAAAGGAGAAGGTAGTTACAGCAATAAAAGCAGGGGTTAATAACTATGTTGTAAAGCCCTTCACTGCAGAGATCATGAAAGAGAAGATGGAACTGATCTTTGAACGACTCAATAAATAAGGTAACTACTCAGGTGGATAGTCTATAGGTATTTAGCTGAATTCAGAGCGTTTGTACCGGCCGATGAAGTTGCGATTCTTACCTATCGCGAAACAAAGAATTTTCCTAAAGACGAAATGTATGGATTGACTTCGCAAATAGAGTCTGAAAAGGTGTTGGGAGCCTTGATTCGTTCTTTGCGCAGTCCTAACAGACTACAGTCTAAACAACCTGAGTAGTTACGTTATCTTTTCTTTTTTATCTGCCTTTTCCTGCTGCGA
>QIDP01000130.1 GCA_003229375.1 Nitrospirota bacterium | reverse complement strand
TTGTTTACAACAATAACTACTATTATAGGGGGTTTTCATGCATAAGTCAATGTTTTTATTGACTTTTTATCTAATAATTTAAACAGGCTTAATTAAGAGACATTTTTTCTTGACATCTTTTTGAAATAATATATATTTTCCTGTGTGCCATATATTTCTGTATGCGATCTCAAATAGGAATCAAAAAATATGGAAAGCATAGATGCAGAGGGTATTAATAATAAGATACTGATTATAGACGATGAACCGTTTATGATAAATGCAATCCGCAGAAATTTAAAGAGGTATAATTATTATGAGGTACTGTCAGCTAAAAACGGCAAAGAGGGATTGGAATTGTATTACGATGTAAAACCTATATTGATTCTTCTGGATTTAAATATGCCGATCATGAACGGTATTGAATTTCTTGAGCATCTAAAATTATCACCTTCTGACCTATGTTCAGTGATTGTTCTCACAGGACATGGTGATGATAAAGATATGAAAAAATGTTTTGATTTGGGAGTTAGCGCTTTTCTCAGAAAACCTTTCAATGTTTATGAGCTCAGGGGATTGGTAAGGCATGTTATTGCACTAAAGCAAACTCAAGAAGCTCTCAATGAACAAAGAGAAAAATTTATTTCTGTTTTGATTCATGACCTCAAAAACCCTCTATCTCCAATTATGGGCTTCACTAGAATACTGTTAGAGAAAAAAGTAACGTCTGAAGAAGATAGGATTGAAAAACTAAAGATAATCCAGAAAGCCTCAGAGAATCTTCTCCAGATCATTGAAAATACTTCTAAAGATCTCAGGGAGAAGTACACATTGCGGTCTTTTCATCCTGAAAAGGTAGAGTATAATGATATTGTGCTTTCCGTCATTACTAATTCAATGTCTGAGATAGCTAAAAGAGGAATAAAGATATTCTTTAACAGTAAAAGCAGAGAAAGATGGGATGAAACAGAGAAAATTATTTTAAAAGCCGATCCTTATCAACTAAAAATTTTGGCAGAAAATCTTTTAGGAAATGCTATAAAGTACGCAAAGGGTACCATAAGAGTGGAATTAAATAAGCTTGATTCAGGTATTCGATTTTCTATTTCAGATGATGGCCCGGGCATACCCGAGATTTATTTTGAAAAAATTTTTGAGGCATATTTTCAGGCCCCTGGAAGCAGGAAAGGAACGGGTTTAGGTTTATATAGTGTTAAAAAAGTAGTAGAAAATCATAAGGGTAAAATTGTTGTTAATTCAGCATTAAACAACGAGACCTGTTTTGAAATTATACTTCCTTGTTAGAATTCTTGAAATTTGTATAGTAGCACTACGGATAAAATACTAATCGTTAGCGGAAAAATTTAGAAAGGAGGTTATTTAATGCCAAGACATGATATTTATCTTACAATTCCACCAAAAACTGTTTTAAATAAGGATACTGAATTTGATGTTTACTCAGATGATTCGGTGTTGGGTACATTAAAGGTTAGCAAGGGCTCTATTGAGTGGAGACCAGCAAATCATAAATATGGATTCCATCTTTCTTGGGAAGAATTTGACAAAATAATGCAAAAAAATGGTGAACAGGGATAAAAGATTTATTTTTTGGGATCGCCGTTAACAAATCGCTGGGCTAAGCTCGCCATTAGCTTGCAAAAATGAGCACTAAAGAACCATTTTTAATTTACTTTTGAGTCGCTCAACTTTTTTACGAAAGAACCAAAAATTTAGTGTTTTTTGGGTGTGGGTATAATCTATTATGAAGGAGGGAATAGATATGCAAACAGCAAAACATGAGGTTGGCAGACTTCTTACTCGCTTACCGGATGATTGCTCATTGGAGGATATTCAATATCATTTATACGTCCTTCAAAAGATTGAGCATGGTTTGAAGGATGCAGATGAGGGGCGGGTCTATACGCAGGAAGAGGTTGAGAAGATGATGGCAAAATGGCTCGAAAAGTAGTTTGGACACATGAAGCCACTGCTGACCTAGAAGCGCTTGCCGAATATATTGCAAGAGATTCTACTTTTTATGCAGCAGCATTTGTTCAGGAAATTCGTGATGCAAGTCGTTCACTAAATGAGTTTTCTGAAAGAGGACGTATTGTACCTGAGATTGCTAATCAGAATATTCGTGAACTCTTTGTAAGAGAATATCGCCTTATTTATAGCATTAAAGAATTACGCGTTGTTATATTAGGTCTTATTCATGGAAAAAGAAATCTGAAAAAGTTATGGAAGGCAGAAAAACGAGGTTGACCATGAACGCTGTTGCTATGAGTTCCCCTATAATAATTAAATGAAATCACATTATATTTCCTTTCTTCTTTACACTGCGTGTTTTGTATTTTTCGCCTGTTCAAACCGGGTACCTGTACGGTCCATAGAAGAGATTCCAAAATTGTCAGAAGCAGATAAAAAATATGCGGATGTTTATAAGGCGCTTGATGGGGTCTGGCACGGAAAGTTTTATATTTTTGAATCAAAAAACGGACAGGATACAGGAATAGCAAAACCCGGGCATTTTCCAGGGCCTGAAATAGAAGACAAAGGGTTATCCTTAAAGACAATCATCGAGGTAAAACAAGAATATGTTTCCGAGACACCCTATTTTCAGAGAGTAATGATCTGGGACACCTATGCTGATAATAATGGGGAAAAAAGGGTTATTAAAAGCCGTGGTGTAAACAAGATTCAAGATGGTAAAATGTATTGTGTTGTTATTAAGCCAAATGAAACTATTATTCATACCGGTGATACAGAAGGAAAAGACACAATAATTTGGCAAAGAAATATTTCTTCTCCCTTAAAAGTGGAATATTTTGTAGAGACGGTAAAAGGAAATACCTATACGATTAAGGGTTGGGGATATTATGGTAAAGATAATCTCAAGCTAACACCGCGCATCTGGTTTTATGGAAAGTATGTAAAAAAAGGGAACTAAAAGGTTGCATAAATGGCTGATTTATAGCAAGCCTTTTCGCAGGCTAAAGCCTGCGGCTACCCACACAAATGTCGGAAGAACCTGTAAAAAAAATGTTAGAAAAAGGCGAAGGTAGATTTCCGGGCGAATTCTATAATGGTTCCCGGCAGTATGCCGAGATGGAGTGTTCCCCACACAGAGATTATCAGCGCGAGTATAATCAATGGTGAGAGGGATATCGGGTTAAATTCTCTGACCGGCTCTCTCATGTACATGATGACAGTGATCCTGAGATAGTAAAATACCGAGATAACGCTATTTATAACCCCGATAATCGCCAGCCCTATATATCCGGCCTTAATCGCTGCGCTGAAGATATAGAATTTACCGATAAATCCTGCCATTGGCGGGATCCCTGCCATGGAGAACATGAATACACTCATGGCAAATGCTATAAGGGGACGTTTGAATCCCAGACCTGCATAGTCTGATATGTTCAGATGTTCTTCTCCTTTATTGCCCAGTATAATAATGATGGCAAATGCCCCCATATTCATAAGGGTGTATGCAAGCATATAGAAGAGTACGCTGGTAAAGCCGAGGCTGTTGGCTGCAACCAGGGCAACGAGGATATAGCCTGCATGGGCAATGCTGGAGTAGGCAAGCATCCTCTTTATATTATCCTGGGCAATAGCCAGCACATTCCCGACAGTCATGGTAAGCACTGCCATGATACCTATGATTACATTCCAGTTCGGCTCCATATTTCCAAGAGAGTCTATAAATATCCTGAAAAAGACCGCAAAGGCCGCTGCCTTTGGTCCGGCAGACATAAATGCCGTGATTGATGTAGGCGCGCCTTCATATACATCCGGTGTCCACATATGAAAGGGGACAGATGCTACCTTGAATCCCAGACCTATTATCAGGAGCGCCATCCCCATGAGCAAGAGAGGCTTCTGGTCAAACAGCCTTCCAGGAATAGAGGCTGCTATATCCTTCAGGTTTGTCGATCCTGCGACCCCGTAAAGGATGGCAATGCCGTAAAGCAGGAATCCTGTGGCAAATGCGCCGAGCAGGAAGTATTTAAGGGCTGCTTCATTGGATTCCTTTTTTGTGCGTCTGAATCCTGCCAGGATATACAGGGATATCGACATGATCTCGAGCCCCAGAAATATGGTTATAAGATCAGATCCCCCTGCCATGAGCATCATCCCCATGGTGGCAAAGAGTATAAGCGCATAGTACTCGCCGTGGTTGATCTCCTCTCTCTTGATATAGTTTGCAGATATAAGGATCGTAAGGGCAGTGCCAAGGAGAAATATGAGGTTGAAGAATACAGAGAAGGTATCCATTACAAATGTCCTGTGAAATGAATAATGGATGCCCCCATATTGACTAAAGGAGACCCTGGCCGCTATTATCACGCCAGTAAGGCTTATGAATATCAGAATATTCTTTGATCTCTCCTTAAGGAAAAGATCGATTATCAGAACAAGTATGCCGGTGATGGCGATGATTATCATCGGCATGATGCCTGTTAAGTCTATTGGTGGCGCTATAATCTCCATTTAAAATACCTTTCTCAAATAATTTACCACAGAGAACACAGAGTTTAAATTCGAAAGCAAACTGCTATCGTCTAAAGGCGATAGCGGTTTGCTTTTTATTTTTTTCTGTTAACTCTGTGGTTTCAGAAACACTGTGTTGAACCATAATCTTCTTCTCATTTACACCATTAACGGTTGCCAGGAGGTTCTCTACTGATGCACTCATCCTGCTCAGGAAGGGTTTGGGATAGACCCCTATAAGAATGATAAGGAGTATTATTGGTACCAGTATTGCTATCTCCCTCTTTGACAAATCCTTCAGTTTCAGGTTTTCAGGATTGGATAGCTTATTAAACATAACCCGCTGGAACATCCAGAGCATATAGACCGCTGCAAAGATAATCCCTGATGTGGCAAGGACTGCGTATAGGATATTTGATTTGAATGTCCCTAACAATATAAGAAATTCCCCGATAAATCCATTTAGGCCCGGCAGTCCTATGGAAGATAGGGTAATAATCATAAAGAATACAGCAAATACGGGGATCTGTTTTGAGAGACCGCCAAAGTCTGAGATCATGCGTGTGTGTCGCCTCTCGTAGATCATCCCTACAATAAGGAAGAGTGCTCCGGTACTGAGACCGTGGTTTATCATCTGGAGTATCCCTCCCTCCATGCCCTGGGTATTAAAGGCAAAGATGCCAAGCATGACAAAGCCGAGATGACTGACACTGGAGTATGCCACGAGTTTCTTCAGGTCATCCTGGACCATTGCTACCAGTGCACCGTATATGATCCCTATTATTGCAAGCCATGAAATGAGCGGGACAAAGTAGTGACTTGCATTAGGAAATAGTGGGAGGCTGAAACGGATAAAGCCGTATGTGCCCATCTTAAGTAATACCCCTGCAAGTATAACACTGCCAGCGGTTGGTGCCTCTACGTGGGCATCAGGGAGCCATGTGTGGAATGGAAACATCGGGACCTTTATAGCAAATGCGAGCCCAAAGGCAAGGAATAGCCACAGTTGTAAGTGTACAGGTATAGGGAGCTGATATATCTTCAGGAGGTCAAATGTATATTCCCCTGTTGTCTTACCGTTTATAAAGTATAGCATCAGTATTGCAATAAACATCAATACGCTGCCTGTCATTGTATATATGAAGAATTTTACTGCGGCATATATCCTTCGCGGCCCGCCCCAGACACCTATAAGGAAATACATGGGGATGAGCATGACCTCCCAGAATATATAGAAGAGGAAGAGATCCAGGGAGACAAATACCCCTATCATCCCGGTCTCTAAGAAGAGCATGGAGATCATGTATTCCTTTAGTCTCTTGGTAATCTCCCATGATGCCAGGATTGAGATGGCAGTGAGGAATGTAGTCAATATAACCAAAAACAGGCTTATTCCATCTATTCCAATATGATAGCTTATTCCAAAACTCTTAATCCACTCCTTGTTCTCTGTAAATTGCATGATATGGGTATTGGGACTAAAGTCGAAAAAGAGCTTCATGGAGACAAGGAAGCCAATGAGTGCCGTGACAAAGGCTATCTTCTTGATGAGCTCCTTGTTCTCTCTGTTGATACAGAGTATCAACCCGATCCCTATCATAGGGATGAATGTAATAAGTGTAAGCAGCATCTTAATAACTCCAAGAATTTTGCCACAGAGTTCACAGAGAACACAGAGTTTAAATTCAAAAACAGATTAGGGCTCGCACAAAAGCGATAGTAGTCTGTTTTTTATTTTTCTCTGTGACCTCTGTATCCTCTGTGGCTATATTAAACTCCGTAACGTATGAATAAGACTAAAACATAAAACCTGCCTGCCCGCCGATTCTCCAGTTGTTGTAATTATAAGAACCATCTTTGAAATCCTCAGTGTACTGGTACTTCCAATTCATACCAAAGAAAAACTTGTCTGATGTGTAAATCAAGTCTATAAAAAATTGTCCGCCAAACAGCCAATCATCTACAGTGGCAGAACTACCCCATGCAGATACCTTTTCTTTGACATAATTAGAGGAAACTCCTGCTCCAAAATCGATGACCATTTGAGGAGAGGGTTCAATTACGTATTTTAAATTCATCAACTCCACCGTAATAAAGGTTAACTCAGTATCAATTCCAAAGACTGATCCCTCAGGATTCGAATAGCCTACCTCCATGCCGAGATAAAGATTGGGTGTAATTTTAGCAGAACCTGCGATGCCCACGTATAGCCCTGAATCAAGGTCAACGTTCTCTAAAACCTCATCGGTAAAGTTGATGTAACCTAACTTTAGTGCGATATTGCTATTACCAAGAGGGGCTTTTTCAGCTGCATATACAACTGTGGATGATAAAACAAAGACGCCAAATAGAAAAACCAATACTAATCTTTTCATGTTCTTTCCTCCCCTTTTAGTTATTTTATATTTGCCACAGAGTTCACAGAGAACACAGAGTCTAAATTCAAAAACAGATTAGGGCTCGCACAAAAGCGATAGTAGTCTGTTTTTTATTTTTCTCTGTGACCTCTGTGGCCTCTGTGGCTATATTAAAAATATTACATAAAAAATAAGAATATAATAACAAGTCCTATAATCATTGAAAATGCGTAATTTCGGACATAGCCCGATTGAATAACACGCATAACCTTACTCCACTGCTCCACAAGATATGCTGCTCCGTTTACTGTGCCATCCACAACAACAACATCGAATCCCTTCCACAGAAAATTTGCACCATTCTTGATGGGCCTGACTATCAAGGCATCATAGATCTCATCGATATAATATTTATTGAGTATTACCCTGTATGCGATCTGATGTCTCTCTGTAAGGCGTTCAGGTATACCGGGAGCGATTATATACATCCTGTATGCCAGGAATATCCCGGCTAAGGCGATTACTATCGATACCATCATCATGCCTAACTCTAAAGATACAGAGTGGTGTACTGCCTCACCGGCCCCATGCCCTCCGAATACCGGAGAGAGAAATTCATCTATCTTGTTCCATCCCTTTATCAGCGGTATACCTACAAACCCGCCTATTATGGATAGAAATGCCAGTATAATCAGTGGAAAGGTCATATTGCCGGGGGATTCGTGGAGGTGTTTGGCAACCTCCTCCTCTACCCTCGACTCTCCCCAGAATGTCATGAATATCAGCCGAAACATATAAAAGGCTGTCATAAAAGCTGCTAAAGCGCCTATGCCCCACAGCAAGATATTACCCTGAGTTAAGGCCTTCCATAGTATCTCATCCTTGCTGAAGAAGCCTGCGAACGGGGGTATCCCTGCAATGGCAAGCGAGGCAATGACAAAGGTCCAGTATGTCCTTGGCATGTGAGCCCTGAGTCCCCCCATCTTCCTCATATCCTGCTCCCCTCCCATGGCATGGATAACACTCCCGGAGCCAAGAAAGAGACATGCCTTAAAGAATGCATGTGTCATAAGATGAAATATCCCTGCTGTGAATGCCCCTACCCCGCATGCAAGAAACATATAACCGAGCTGACTCACAGTAGAGTAGGCAAGGACCCTCTTTATATCATTCTGTACCAGTCCAATGGATGCAGCGTATATGGCTGTGGCTGCACCGACCCCTGCAACAACTGTCATTGATATCGGTGCCAGCATATAGAGTATGTTGCATCTTGCCACCATATATACCCCTGCTGTGACCATGGTTGCGGCATGTATCAGGGCGCTGACAGGGGTAGGTCCTTCCATTGCATCCGGAAGCCATGTATAGAGGGGTATCTGTGCTGATTTTCCTACTGCCCCGACAAATAGCAAAAGGGTGATTGCTGTAAAGGTTGTTGTGGTTATAATCCCCATGTGTGATTTATCTGATGCAGCATGGAATACCTCTGTAAAGTCTATTGTGCCGAATGTTACAAATATCAGCATTATCGCCAATATGAAACCAAAGTCCCCTATCCTGTTTACTACAAAGGCCTTTTTCCCGGCATCCGAGGCAGACTTCTTTTCAAACCAGAATCCTATAAGGAGGTATGAGCAGAGTCCAACCCCTTCCCACCCTATGAACATCAGAAGGAAGTTGTTTGCAAGGACAAGGAGGAGCATAGAGAAGGTAAAGAGGTTCAGATAGGAAAAGTAGCGCGGGTATCCTTCGTCGTCATGCATATACCCTGTAGAATAGATATGTATCACGAAACCGACACCGGAGACCACAAGTATCATAATAGCAGAGAGCGGATCTAACTGAAATCCCACCTCGGCCCTGAAGCTCCCTGAGTCTATCCAGGTGTAAAGAATCTTTTCAAAGACCCTGTGTTCAGGCGTTAACTGTAAAAGGCTGATAAAGCTCAAGACTGCGACGATAAAGGAAAGCCCGACAGCCCCGCATGCAATGTAACCAACAGTATTTTTGCTTATCCTCTTCCCGAAGAACCCGTTTATTAAAAAACCGATCAGCGGGAATAGCGGAATCAACCATATATAATTAAGCATTAAAATACCCTCACCACTTCATAATATTCATCTCATCGACGTTGACCGTCGGCTTGTTCCTGAAGACCGATATGACTATTGCAAGACCGACAGCAGCCTCAGCCGCTGCAACTGTCATCACCATAAACGCAAATATATGTCCATCAAGGTTGTTTAGAAATCTTGAGAATGCTATAAAGGTAAGATTTACCGCATTCAGCATCAACTCTATGGACATAAATATTATGATGACATTCCTCCTTATGAGGACACCCATCATTCCTATGGTAAATAATATTGCACTCAATATTAAATAATGTGACAATGGAACCATAATATAATCCTTATCCCTTATCGATCTTCATCTTTGCCAGCATCACAGCACCCACTATTGCGGTTAAGAGTAATATTGATGTCACCTCAAAGGGCAGAAGAAAATCGGTAAAGAGTTTTTCCCCCACTATCCTGGTTGTCCCGAAATCCTCAGGAAGCGGGGTAGCAACAGGGAGCATAGATCCCCTGAATATGCCTATAATCTTAATAAGGCTGTAGCCCACAAAAAGAATGCCGATAAATGATGCCAACAATTTCTTCCATGTCAAAGGGGGCCAATCCTCTCCTCTAAGATTGAGGAGCATTATTACAAATATAAAGAGAACCATAATGGCCCCTGCATATACCAGTATCTGGATCGCTGCCATAAAATGTGCATTAAGGAGAACAAATATACCCGCGAGACAGAACATGGTAAATATCAGGTTCAGGGCTGATACAATAGGGTTTCTATGTATTACCATCATCACAGCGGTTACAACAGCCCCTGCTCCAAGTATATAAAAGGCTAATAATTCCATCTGGCAAAGGCCCCCCTCACATATGCCTGTCTCATCCTTAGATCCTTCTCCGCTACCAGGAGATCCTCTTTCCGGTAGAGCATCTTTTTTCTATCATAATCCGCGATCTCAGTATCCTGACTCATAAGGATCGCCTCCTTAGGGCAGACCTCTTCGCAGAACCCGCAGACAATACACCTCGATTGATCAATAGTAAAGGTCTCCGGATATCTCTCCTTGTCCAGTTCTGTCTCTGCAGGCTGTATAGATATACAGAATGCAGGACATATCCTCTCACACAGCCCACAGGCAACACACTTCTCAACACCATCGTCACCTAGTACCAGTATTGGCCGGCCCCTGTAGGCATCCGGATATTTCACCCTCTCTTCAGGATAATAGACCGTGAATATCTTCCTCTCTTTACCAAACAATATGGCAGGAATAAACCCCACCAAATTTATAAAGAAATGACGTGAGGTAATGGCAATACCCCTCAGGACCTCAGGGATATAGCTCCGTTCCCAAAACGTCATCTTTACATTTCTCTTTACCTTTACAATACCAATTGCCATTGTTTCACTCTTTCGTATTTAAATTAACTATTCAGCTATATTCATCCCCCCTTTAGCAAAGGGGGTGAGGGGGGATTTGGAGAACTTATAATTATAAAATCCCCCTTAATCCCCCTTTTCCAAAGGGGGAGACCCGAATAATTACTTTTTAAATAATAATATAACAACTCCTGTCACAAATATATTCAATAGTGATAAGGGAAGTAATATCTTCCATCCCAGTTTCATCACCTGATCATAGCGAAACCTCGGTAATGTCCACCGTATGGTCATCTGTAACCAGATAAAGAATATAATCTTTGAGAAAAAGACCCCGATATGTATCAGCATAGTGATAATATTTGCCCATGTATCACCTAAAGAGCTGAAAAAAGAGATCAGGGTTGCTGTCGGGACAAACGGGATATTCCATCCCCCAAAGAAGAGGGTTGTTACTATACCGCTTATAGTAATGATCTCTATAAACTCCGCCATCCAGAACATGATGAACTTCATACCGCTGTATTCCAGGAAGTATCCGGCTATGATCTCCGGCTCTGCTTCTGCTACATCAAACGGGATCCTCTTATTCTCTGCTATAGCGGCTGCAAGGAACATAACGAATCCAAGCGGCTGCAGGAATATACCCCATTTAAAGAAGTCCTCCTGTGCTGCGCCTATCTCTGTGAGCTTGAGTGAGCCATAGACCATAAATACCCCTATAATGGTCAACCCCATTGCGACCTCATAAGATATCATCTGGGCAGAGGCCCTTAATGCCCCGAGAAGGGACCAGTTATTATTGGATGCCCAGCCAGCTATGACAGCACCATAGGTGGCAAGAGATGCAAAGGCAAATATGTAAAGGAGGCCAACATCGAGATCTGCAATCACGAGGTTGATTTCTTTTCCATGTATAATATATTCTCCGCCAAAGGGTATTACAGCAAAGGCGATCAACGCGGGGACAAAAGAGATAAAAGGAGCAATAGTATGCATGACCTTGTTTGCCCCCTGTGGAATAAAGTCCTCCTTTGTCATCAACTTTAGTGCGTCAGCCAGGGGGTGGAAGAGTCCTATCATGGTAAAGCCGAATATATCTGCCCTGTTAGCGCCGACCCTGTCCTGCATAAGGGCGCTCTGTTTCCTCTCCACCCATCCAAGTATAGGGGAAAAGACCCCCATAATAAGGGTAAAGATAAATAATATCTTTATAATATCTATTATTAAATCCATTTAAATACCCTCACGGACAAACAAGTTTGTCCATGCCACCCACCACATAGAGACTCATTTCATCTATTTCCCAAACCGCAGCACTGCTATAGGCTAAGAAATTACGAGGAGTTAACCTTAAACCCCTGATTCCCGATCCCTTTGTAATTGACATCTTTATATGCCGGGATCTCTTTAGCGATTTCATCCATTATCTCTTCCGGAGAATTGTATTCCATCGGGTATCCCATTACCTTAGAGAGTCGTGATATTATCTCCCAATCAGGCAGAGAATCTCCCGGTGGGTCAACCGCCTTCCTTATCCGCTGTACTATACCATTAATATTTGTAAATGTACCATCCTTTTCCGCAAATGTGGCTGATGGGAGTACCACATCTGCCTTCCTTGAGAGATCAGAGACATGTGTGTCCTGTACCACAAGGAAATCGAGATTCCCGAGCGAATCGAGTATCTTTTCACTCTTCTCAAGTTCCATCAAGTCTCTCCCGATGATGTATAGTATCTTTACATCTCCGGTGGATATACCTCCTATCATATCAGATATACCATGTCCTCCGTTGCTGGGCCAAAGGGTCATGTCCTTTGCCCCCCCGGGATTGGCGGCCTTCTCTTCCTTTATAAGCATATCGTCCTTATATCCCTTTATTACAGCAAAGTCTATATTGTTGGTTCCGATAGCATCTCTCATAAATCTCCGGAACAGAAAGCCCTCCTCGTTAGTAGAATGAGGGGAACCTATTCCTCCTATATGAGAACCATCAACCTTTCCATCTCTACCCTTAAATCCCTTTGCTATAATAGCCAATGCCTCGTCCCATTTCACCGGGACCTGTTTATCGCCAGACCTTATCAACGGCTGTGTAAGCCTATCATCAGAATGGACATTTTTATAGCTCAGCCTTCCCTGGTTACACATCCATGTATCGTTTACATTATCGTTCTGTCTTGGCAGATAACGGTATATCTTATTATTCCTTACACATATCTTGATATTACATCCATTGCTGCATTCAGGACATATGCTCTCTGTCTCTGTTAAGAACCATACCCTCACCTTGAACCGGAAGTCCTTGCTGGTAAGCGCGCCTACCGGGCAAATATCAGTGGTACAAAGGGAGTACTTGTTATTCAAGCCTCTCCCTGAATAGATACCTATATATGATCTGTCACCCCTGTTAAAGACAGCCACCTCGCCTGTTTTGCTTACCTCCCTGCAAAATCTGACACACCTGCGACAGAGTATACATCTCTCCTCATCGAATACAATATGTTCTCCTATACTGAATCTCTTTCTTTTCTTCCTCTTCTCTTCCCTGAACCTGCTATGAGGCACACCATAGTCAAAACAGTATTCCTGAAGCCGGCACTCACCTGCCTGATCACAGACCGGACAATCCAGAGGGTGGTTTATCAATTGGAACTCCATGACCCCTGCCCTTGCCTTCATAACCTTTGGGGAGTGCGTATGGACCACCATATCATCTGCTACATGGGTATTGCACGCTATAGTCAGCTTTGGCATCTTCTCTACCTCTACCAGACACATCCTGCAGCAGCCATCTATTGAGAGTTTCTCATGATAGCAAAAGTGAGGAATCTTAATACCATTGTCAAGCGCTGCCTTTAATATGGTAGTACCTTTATCTGCTGTTATTTTTTTATTATCTATAATAAATGTCGGCATCGTTAAATTAAACCAAAAAACTATCCGTAAAAGGACATTTCTTCTGTTTTATGTGTTCCTCAAATTCATCCCTGAAATACCTCAGAAGCCCCTGTACAGGCCAGGCCGCTGCATCTGAAAGGGCACATATTGTATTCCCCTCCATATTAGAGGCTATATCGAGAAGTATATCCAGATCCTCTATCTCCCCTTCCCCTTTCTCGATCCTTGCTATGATCTGATGCATCCAGGCTGTCCCCTCCCGACACTGTGTACACTGACCACAGGTTTCATGCCTGTAGAAATGGGAAAGCACACAACCGACACGGACCATGCATGTGGTATGATCCATGACAATAATGGCCCCGGTTCCTATGGAGCTCCCGGCCTGCATAAGGGAGTCGTGATCCATCCTTACATCAATCATATCAGCGGTAAGTATCTTGGTAGAGGAACCCCCGGGGATCACCCCTTTTAGTTCATTATCATTCCTGATCCCGCCAGCGTGTTCATAAATGATCTCCTTTAAGGAGACACCAAAGGGCAACTCATACACCCCCGGCCTCTTAACATGTCCGCTCACCCCAAACAGGGTATTACCTGTGCTCTTCTCAGTACCTATCCCCTTAAACCAGTCAGCTCCCCTGTTTATAATGTGAGAGACATGAGAAAATGTCTCTAAATTATTTATTGTAGTAGGATATCCCCATACACCATACCCGGCGGGAAAGGGCGGCTTCTTTCGCGGCTGCCCCTTCTTTCCCTCTATTGACTCCATAAGGCCTGTCTCCTCACCGCAGATATAGGCCCCACCGCCCCTGTGGATATATATATCTATATTGAAATCTGTGCCAAGTACATTCTTGCCAAGATATCCATTATCATATGCCTCATCAATTGCATTCTGTAATATCTTTGCCTGTGATGCATATTCCCCGCGGATGTAGATATATACTGTATTAACACCCATTGCATAGGCCCCGATAATCAGCCCCTCAATAAGCTGATGGGGGTCCTTCTCTATTATCTGTCTATCCTTGAATGTCCCGGGTTCTGACTCATCAGCATTACAGCAGATATACTTGGGCCTGGCATTATCCTTTGGCATGAAACTCCACTTAAGCCCTGCAGGGAATCCTGCCCCGCCGCGTCCCCTGAGACCCGACTTCTTTATCTCGTCTATGATCTGTTCAGGGGTCATCTTTTTTAACGCGTTTTCGACCGCCTTGTAACCCTCACCCTGACTCAGATACACCTTAATCGTCTCTGAATCCTGGACATCAAAATTTTTTGTTAAATATCTTTCCATATGGTTTGGAACCTCACACTTAGGGGCACGCCCAAAAATAACTGAGCGTGAAGAATGCTCAGTTATTTTTGGGCGTGCCCTAATGACTCCAGTATCTTATCTATCTTCTCTTCAGTAAGGTTTTCGTAATAGTCTTCATTTATCTGCATCATCGGGGCCGTGCCGCAGCTCCCCAGACATTCAACCTCTGAGAGGCTAAATCTCTTATCCTCTGTACTCTTCCCCACACCAAGTCCTAACCTCTTCTCAAGGTAATTGACAATATGCCTGGACCCGAGGAGAGAACAGGAAAGATTTGTACATACCTGAATATGATATTTACCAACATCCCTGAGATTGAATATGGTATAAAAGGAGACCACTTCTTTGACCTCAATAGAAGGGATATCAAGGATTCCTGCTATCTCTTCAATTGTCTCCTCTGATATCCATCCTTTTTCCTTCTGTGCGATATGGAGGGTTGACAGAACAGCGGCCTTTTTCTGTGAATATTTTTTTATAGAATCTTCAACTGATCTTCGCGCATCTTCTGAAAGCATTTTTTTCCTCTGAAAATTCCCCTACCTGAACGAAAGCTATTAGAGTGATTCCTATATTAGACAGGCGAGACGCCTGTCCTACTGATGTTGAAGCCTAAATACCTTGGTAGGACAGCCGTCTCGGCTGTCCTAAATATGCAACGCAGTAGATGGGTAGTTTTCGTTCAGACACTACCTGTCACATTCCCCCCCTAT
>QIDP01000141.1 GCA_003229375.1 Nitrospirota bacterium | reverse complement strand
GGGGGTGCTGACGTCCAACAGGTGTTTCATTGCGAGAGAATTTGAAGAATCTTTGAAGGTGGGAAAGCAAATGACGGGTGAACAGCCTGGTACACCTGCCGGTGACTCATAAGAGTCACGTCAAAAGACTGCAAATGAGTATCGCAAAGATTGTCAAACTTATTATATAATGTTAGACAGTTGGGTTGCTCCACAAGGGCAACTTTTGAAATGCTTGAGCCGTATGATGGGAAACTATCATGTACGGTTCTTAGGAGACGATCTGGCCGAGAGGCCAGTGAGCTACCCGATGCATTTAACGAGAGGAGTTTAACCATGCGCACTTTCGCACAGAAACCGAAGGCAGCTCAGCAGACTACGTCTGCCAAGTCTACGCTATCCGGTCGGGCCCACTTTGGGCAAAGCCGTGAGGTAAGCTCCATCCTTCACTTACAGCGCACGATCGGCAATCAAGCCGTACAGCAATTGCTACAGGCCAAAACAGAAGATGTCAAAGAGAATCCAGCTAGCGTCACATCGCCTAGATTTACCTACGATTTCAGTCGAATACCTGTGCATACTAGCCCAGGTGGCAACATTCAGCCAAATCCGAAAGTTGATACCTCCCGCAATGTCGCAGGCAAGGCTCCGGGTGTCCATGAATTGGCACGCCGTGGCCAAAGTGGGATAGCGCGGCCACTGCCCTACCAAGAAGCAATCCAGTTGTCATTCGGACATCATGTTCTGACAGGGGCAAGCGCATTTGTCGGTGGCCCAGCAAGAGGAGCTAATGAACAGATGGGATCGTCAGCTTTTACTAGTGGCGACAACGTAGCGTTCAAGCAATGGCCGGATCTACATACGGCGGCGCATGAGGCAGCGCACATTGTGCAGCAACGAACTGGTGTGCAACTCTCGGGTGGTGTGGGGAAGTCCGGCGACCGCCATGAACAGCACGCTGACGCTGTAGCGGACGCGGTTGTCAGGGGAGAATCGGCTGAGCACCTATTGGACGGGTACCGCGGAACGCGTTGGTCGAATTCGGCTCAGGTTCAACACCAAAACGGTTCCGGCTCCACGACTACCGCTGAAAATGAAGAGGATTGTGAAGCTCTCCGATCAGCATTCGATAATAGTCGTCGAGTCATTGCTTTGTATCGCAAATTTCTCGATAGCAACGTCGATTGGGAAGCGATGCGCGAACAAACACGAATGATTGGCAACGCTGCGGAGGGGGTCGCCGGCGCCGGACATGATTTACCGCAAGTTGTGCAAGACGCGATTGAGGAAGTAGAGAGTTTCGGGCTTGAGGAAATCCAACAAGGGGGAGCGTTGTTATGGGAGGGGGTATTCGGAGACGATGAATCCTTCCAAAGGCAGTGGGTAAGAAATGAGATTGAACGACAGCAGCATTATAATCTCGTCATCATAGAATCCATGTACGCACATGGATGCCCTGATTTCCCCGGAACGTGGAGAAATTTCCAGGAACAAGTTCTGAGTATCGGCACGCGTGGTCGTGAGATTACCCAGCAACCCGGTACGACGACGACCGGACGAACGGCAGAAACTCGAACGGCAGTTGCCTGGGTCGAAATCGGTGGAGAGGAAGTCCTCGTGCTTGCAACGGAGGTTGGGGGCTCAGGACGGCTCCGCTTTGTGAGATGGATCGACAGGGACTTCCGAGACCTTGCTCTCCAGCAGGCCAGGGATAAGCAGGGTTCAATTCCTTCGGTTCCCGGTACTGCCTTGAACGGGCTGCCTTCTAACGTTCCAAGTTCTGCAACACGCAGGTAAATGCACATCCCATAGGTGGAAGAAGCAGTCAAACCACCACCACCAGAGGCGGTGGCTTGTTTTATTTGGCCCTGAAAGGTGCCCTGTTTTTTCACTTTGCCTTATTTGAACAGTTTTAGCTGTTGACTTTCGATCTCTTTTTCCTTCATCTCCTGCCAGCTAACATATTTGCTGATCTTCTCCTCATCCAGACCAACAGTGCTTACACAGTATCCACGTGACCAGAAATGACGACCCCAATACCGCTTCCCAAGCTTCTCGTATCTCTGAAAAAGCTTGGTCGCCAAATTACCTTTCAAGGATCCCATCAATGATGATATTGCATATTTTGGTGGAATCGAAAGAACCATATGAACGTGATCCTCCACAATATTTAGCTCTAATACTTCTACCAGGTCTTTATAAGAACAAAACTTATATACCTGTTGCCGTGTGTAGGCTGCAATATCATCTTTGAATATTCTGTAACGATATTTCGGACAAAACACAAAATGATATTTGCATTCATAGATCGTATGTGATAACTTTTTAAAACTTTTACTCATGATCTACCTCCTTGTGTTATAGACACCTTTCAGGGAGGTAGATCCAATATTATCTTAATTACTTAAACGGTAAAACCTCTTATTATACCACTACCATAGGTAGTGGTTTATTCCGATTAATTAATGTATTGTTGCCTTCATGGAATGGTTTGCTAATTCACGCGCCTCGCACCTTCGGACAACTTGCGAGAGCAAAAGAGCACAATCACGCCTCAAAAAAATAGCCTAACACCTATAAGGACTCCTTTTGTCAAGAGGTAAAGTTCTCCCATTAGCAAAAAATATAATAATTTTTTTTTTACCTTTTAAAGAGTTATCCAGAAAAGGTATCTGTATCCTGACTTTTGTTTCAAAATTTTCGGGTTTGCAGATGTACTCTGCACCAAACACCTATTGAGGTTCAATAACCATGGTATGAGATGCTCTTCATCCATGATGACAGCAAAGAGGCTAAAGCCCTATCTCTGTGACCTATAAACTAACTTGTTCCCTCGTGCAGTTCCATTCAAAGGGATGGCTTAGGGTATGGAATAATCTCAACATTTATTTCTGTCTTATCCTGGGAAGGTAAACTGTGAGTAAAATATCGAAATCCAGATCAATTCTTCCAACCCACGGCAATATCCCTTCCAATAATCCCCATTAACCCCAAAAATGCAGGGCAAAACAGACATCCTCAGTGAAGGCGGTTCGGTCCAACAGTCTTTTATCCATAGTGCTTAAATATCCTGTTGCTAAATTTGGGAATTTTTTGTATAGTAGCACTATGGATAAAAGACTAATCGTTATGCTTTAAAAGTAGAAAAATAAATGGACCCAATAGAAATTGTATGTCTTGCAAATTCAAGAAAAATATCAGGCAGATGCATTGCTGGGAAAATAATCAAATCAAATAAATGGATACGGCCTGTAAGTAATCGTGAAAGTGAAGAAATTTCAGAAGAAGAACGCCGTTATAAAAATGGTCAAATGCCAAAGCTCCTTGATATTATAAGTATTCCCGTAAAAGAACATAAACCTAAACAACACCAAAATGAAAACTATTTAATAGATGATGGCTATTACTGGGAGAAAACAGGAGATTTTGAGGAGAGCCCGAACAATTTATTAGATTCTCCAGAGAATTTATGGGGCACTCAATCTTCAACCTATCAAGGCAAAAATGATAGAATATCTGAAGATATGTGTATGAATTATAATGAATCCTTATATCTTATTAAACCCCAATCTTTGAAAATTATTGTTCGGATAGAAGGTCAAGAATTTGATAATACAAAGCGAAAAGTTCGTGCTGAATTTAATTATAATGGCATACCATATATTTTTCCTGTAACTGACCCGGTAATCGAACGAAAATACTTATCAGGAGAAAATGATAGTTTTACAATGCTTACTGAAAATATTTATTTATGTGTAAGTATTGGATTGCCATATAATGGTTATTGTTACAAATTTGTAGCATCTATCATTGAAACGGAGTGAGATAAAATAGATGAGTCAAATATTTACCATAGGACATTCAACGGATACTATTGAGAGCTTCATTGAATATTTGAAGCACTATCAGATAGATACAATTGTAGATGTGCGCAGTATCCCTTATAGCCGTTTTGCGAACCAATTTAACAAAGAACAACTATCCGATTCTCTTAAAAAGAAAAATATTGTCTATATTCCCATGGGGAACAATTTAGGGGCAAGATATGAAGAAAAAGAATTGTTGTTTGAAGACGGTAAGGTTGATTTTTCAAAGGTAGTAATTACAAAAAGATTTCAAGAGGGTATTTATAGAGTAGAGACAGGAATAAAAAAAGGCTATAAAATTGCATTAATGTGTTCTGAGAAAAATCCTATTGAATGTCATAGATTTTCATTGATTTCGAATTATTTACATAAAAAAGGTTATGTCGTTAATCATATAGTCGGTAAAGATATTTTTGAGCATAAGCTATTAGAAAATAAATTACTTGATTATTACAAGGAACACCACAAAATATCAACGGACTTTAGCAAAATTATTAAATTTCATTTTATGCAAAGCACATTATTTGAGATTGATGAGATTGATGAAAATAATCTTTATATAAAACTTAATAAGTTGGTTGGATACAATCCTATCGAAGCAAAAAAGGAAATGGTATGAATTTATATACAATTGGTTTTTCTCAAAAAAGCGCAGAAGATTTTTTCAAAATTCTAAAACTAAACAATGTCATTCGATTAATTGATATTAGACTGAATAATAAATCTCAACTGGCGGGGTTCACTAATGTAAAACACTTACCATATTTTCTAAAAATCCATGGCATTGAATATCTATATCGACCTGATTTTGCACCATCAAAAGAATTATTGAATGGATACAAAAATAAATCTGTTTTTTGGCAAGAGTACGAAAATGAATACAATGAAATAATTGTTCAAAGAAATATAATTGAGAAAATAGACTGGAATATCTTTAATAATTCAGTTTTATTGTGCTCTGAACCAACAGCGGAACATTGCCATAAAGATTACTTGCGGAATATCTTGCACAAAATAAAAGCGAAATTACGATTAAACATCTTTAGCATAACAAATCACCGCACTGGATTTTTACTCCGCTGCGCTGCGTAAAAACCAGTGAGTTCAGTCGTTTTAGTTGCATTTGATAATCGAACGAAAGGAGATCAAATATGCGCACGTTCGCACAGAAACCGAAACCAACTCAGCAGACGAAATCTGAAAGCTTTACGACCCTCGGCAGACCACATCTTGGCCATAGCCGTGAGGTACGCTCCGTCCTTCAGTTGCAGCGCACAATTGGAAATCAAGCAGTTCAGAGGTTGATACAAACCAACCATGGAGACATTGAAACCAGCTCAACTTCGGCTGCAGGTACTCACTTCAGTCATGATTTTAGCCGTATTCCCATATATCCAACAGCGCAGGCGATTCCGACGAAATTAACACCTCAAGTTTATGATTAGTCTCCTGTTATCCCCTACATTTGAGGATTTTCAGAAAAAAATAGCGGAAAATAGATAGACCTTCCCCCTAACCCTCATAACAGCAAATCAGAGAGCGCTCAATTTAATACAATACAAGGGCTCATCATAGCCAGGCCAACCATCATTCGAAGGGATCATAGACTATCCTCGCCATTTTCAGGTGTTGATTCCCGGACGGGCGGATCTCGTGAAGGCTTCTCTACCCAAAGGTCAAGATGTTCACCGAGAATTGCTGGAGTCCTGAGGGTAAATTTGACACACGTAGAGATGGGTAATATATTAAAGTTAGGGGGTTTGCCCCACTTATAATAATGGGACAAAAGATAAAGGGAGGGAGATATGGTAGATTTGCTCCAGGTACAAAACCACATCGAATATTTCAAAGAGATGGTAGAATCTGCCATTGAGAACCAGAGGATAGATACAGATGAGACAATAGAATTCTACATAGTAAATCTCTTGTCAGAATTTATAAGGACAGACAAGGCATATCCTGTTGAAGAGGGAGGTAGAGGAGAGGAAGCGCTTGCCACTATGCTTACAAGGACACTTCAGTCGGATTACAATGACAGGATAAAGAGATTTAAGCAATTAGGAGATTTTTCTCTCTTCATTTCAGGCTTTTTCTCTGACAGCCTTAACAGAAAGTTAGTAGATATAGATTACTATATCTTGATAGGGGGTATTGCATACAACACCCTATCCCAAATGATGCGTAACAATGAACAGGGAGAGCTTTTTTGTGACCTTTTTAATGAGCTCGCAGAGAAATTTCAGCTCTTTGTTGATGTTATTGCAGAGGTCAGTGAGAGGAGTTCTATCAAGTCAGATAAGGATATATTAAGGCTGTATGAAAGATGGCTGAGGACGAAAAGTGATAGAGATGCCGAGTTGTTGAGAAAAAAGAATATAATTCCGAATTATCCGGAGAATATAATTTTACAATAAGGCGCTGTACAGGTTATTTTTGGATAGCTCCTAATATTGTAGTTAGAGTCCATCCATTAATCGTTAGCAGTACAAAACCTCTTTGCATGAGAGTGCCTGTTGGGGTCTGCTGCTGCTTCTGTATATGGTCACTCCCTTGCATCCTTCACGATAGGCGAGCACAAATATCTCCCGTACATCATCCACTGTTGCATTGGAAGGAAAATTGACGGTCTTGGATACTGCATTATCGGTATATCTCTGGAAGGATGCCTGCATCCTTATGTGCCACTCAGGAGCAATATCAAAGGTTGTCTTAAATAACCTCCTGATCTCTTTTGGTATCTCTCTTTTCCCCTGAATCGATTCGATACCGGTCAGTTTTTCAAGATTTATATTATGAGATTTGGCAATCTCTTTGAACAAAGGGTTTACCTCTATAAATTCTGTATTATCAAGGATATTTCGGGTAAAGCTCAGGGCATAAACAGGTTCAATACCGCTTGAACAGCCTGCAATGATGCTGAGTGTCCCGGTAGGTGCTATTGTTGTGCTTGTGGCATTTCTCAACCTCATACCACCCGGCTTATCATATATACTCCCCTTAAAGTTCGGGAATACCCCCCTCTCCTCTGCAAGTTCGGCTGATCTCTCTCTTGCCTTCTCTCTTATGAAACGCATTATCTTCCCCCCTAACCCGACAGCCTCTGTGGAATCGTATGGTATCCCTATCCTTATAAGAAGATCGGCAAGGCCCATTACCCCTATGCCTATCTTTCTGTTTCTTCTTGTTATTTCAGCAATCCTGGGCAAAGGATATCTATTTACATCTATTATATTGTCCAGAAATTTTACTGCTATCCTTACTGTATCTTCGAGCTTATCATAGTCAATTTCATATCCTTTATCCACCTCTTTTACCATACGCAATAGATTGATCGAGCCTATATTGCAGGCCTCATAAGGAAGAAGAGGCTGCTCACCACATGGATTTGTGCTATCTATCTCCCCTAACTGAGGGGTGGGATTATCCTGATTTATCCTATCCAGGAATAATACTCCCGGCTCTCCATTATCCCATGCAGATTCCACTATGAGCTGAAATATATCTCCGGCCTTTAGGCTCCTTACCACCTTCCCATTCCGTGGGTTTATCAGGTCATATTTTTTGTCATTCTCCAACGCCTCCATGAATGTAGTGGTAATTCCTACAGAGAGGTTGAAATTGGTCAGCTCCCCTTTCTTCTTTTTGGCAGAGATAAACTCTATTATATCAGGGTGGTCAACTTTTAGTATCCCCATATTTGCCCCGCGCCTTGTCCCGCCCTGTTTGATCACCTCTGTGGCTGTGTTGAATACCTTCATGAAGGATACGGGACCACTGGCAGCACCGCTTGTAGTCATGACAGGGTCATTTTTGGGTCTTAGTTTGCTAAAGGAAAAACCTGTTCCCCCGCCACTCTGATGAATCAAGGCAGTATTCTTCACAGATTCGAATATCGATTCAAGTGAGTCTTCAACAGGAAGGACAAAACATGCGGCAAGCTGTTGAAGTTCTCTCCCGGCATTCATCAGGGTAGGGGAGTTGGGGAGAAATTCTAACCTTGCCATTGTCAGATAGAACTTTTCCTCGGTATCCTTCGGGTTAACAGCAGGATTATAGGTTAGATCAGCAGAGGCGATGTTGTGAGCTACTCTCCTGAACATCTCTTCAGGGGTTTCCACCACCTTCCCTTCTTCGTCCTTTCTCAGATACCTGCTTTTAAGGACGGTGATGGCGTTTTCGGTAAGTTTAGGTTCCAATAATCAATATTCCCTCTATTCAGCCAATATCTTCTTGAACTCCTCTGTAAGCACGGGCACGATCTCGAAGAGATCACCGACGATCCCATAGTCGGCTACCTTGAATATATTCGCCTCGGGGTCCTTATTTATGGCAACGATATATTTAGAAGAGGACATCCCTGCCAGGTGCTGTATTGCACCGGAGATACCGCATGCAATATATAGATCAGGGCTTACTGTCTTGCCTGTCTGCCCTACCTGGAACTGATGATCCCTCCAGCCTGCATCTACTACTGACCTTGATGCCCCTACAGCTCCACCCACCACATCTGAAAGTTCCTCCAGTATCTTGAAGTTCTCAGCGCCTTTCATCCCCCGTCCTCCGGAGACAACAATTCTTGCCTCTGCAAGATCAACACCGGTGCCGGCACTCTTTACTATCTCCTTAACAGTGGTCCTTATATCGCCTGGATTTATAGTGGTCTCTACCTTTATCACCCCTCCCTTTCGTCCTTTATCAGGAGTTCCTATCTTCATCACATTAGGTCTTATAGTAGCCATCTGGGGTCTGGACTCCGGCCATATAACCTTTGCGATCGCCTTGCCGGCATAGACAGGTCTTATGGCCTCCAGCCGGGCCTGACCATCTATATCGAGTCCTGTACAATCTGTAGCCAGGCCGGTCTTTAACCTCGCAGATAGTCCCGGGGTGAGGTCCTTACCCTCAGATGTGGCCCCCATGATCAGTATTGATGGCTGGTTCTCATTAATGAGATTGAACAGTGGTGTAATATATCCATCTGCGGTGTATTCCTTGAGGGATGGATCATCAATAAGGTATACCTTATCTGCACCATAATGGAACATCTCATCAGCAAGACCCTCTACCCCGGTTCCGGGGATAATCACCGCCATCTCCTCATTTACTTTATCTGCTAATCCCCTCCCTGCGCTTACTGCTTCAAGGGTTACCCTTCTGATATTCCCATCTTTCTGCTCTGCTATTACCCAGACACCCTTTGCCATTTTTTCTCCTTCCTCTAAAAATACACCTCACGGACAAACAAGTTTGTCCATACCATCCATAAATAAGGTTATTCACTTCCCGGGCGGTCTGAATATGGGTAGATCAAGTATCCATTTTATCTCGAACAGCTCCCCAAATGTCCCGAGCCCAAGAATTATTACATATATTGTAAGGACTATCAAAAATATTTTATTCTTATATCTATTGAAAAGGGCTTTCAACATATTTTGTATCCGTTCACAGTTATCAGTTTACAGTTTTTTCAATTTCCTTTTATTTTCTGTTTTCATTAACTGTAAACCGTGAACCGTGAACCGTTACCATATTTTTATATCACATTCTGTTCCGGCACGATCTTATCCTTATCCTCAAATCTATTAATACTGAGTGGAGAGAGATCTATTGTTGATGCCTCTCCATCTATTATCAGCTCAGAGATAAGTTTTCCTGTAACAGGTGAATGCATGAATCCGTGACCGCTGAATCCAACAGCACATATAAACCCTTCCACCCGGGGGACCCTCCCGAGTATAGGATTAAAATCCGGGGTAATGCTGTATAACCCTGCCCACCCCCTCTTTATCTTTGCATCCTTAATGGCAGGAATACGGTGGATCCCTTTTTCTGCAAGGATCTCCAGCGAATCCCAGTCTACATTTGTATCGAAACTGCTCAGCTCTTTCTTTTCCCCTCCCCCCATCAGGAGCCCCCCGCTTTCCTTTCTGCAATAGAACCTGGTATGAAAATCTATGACCATGGGCATGGAATCAGGGATAAAACTCATTGGTTCTGTTATGAATATCTGCCTCCTGAAGGGTCTGACCGGGAGATCAATCCCCGCCATCTTCCCGATAATAGCAGAATACGGACCTGCTGCATTGACTAGCATGTGAGTCTCAATATCTCCTCTCCCTGTCTTGATTCTGCATACCTTTCCATTCTTTACCTCTATTCCTTCAACCTCTGTCTGTAAATATATCTCTACACCAAGCCTCTTTGCCTCCCTTGCAAACCCTTGAAGGACCCCATCTGTATCGGCATATCCATCTGTTCCACAGAAGGTTGCGCCCAATAGATCGTCTGTATTAACAAAGGGTATCATGGACTTCACATCATCTGGCGAGAGAATGTCAACCTCTAATCCCATATCCCTCTGTAATATTACATTCTTCTTAAAGGATTCCATCTCCTCCTCTGTGGATAACAGAAAGAGATAACCATTTTGATAAAATAGATCCTTACACCCTAGTTCATCGGCAAGTTGCTCGAATATCTTTACGCTCTCCATAGAGAGCCTTATGTTTATCTCTGAGGAAAACTGTTGTCTGATTCCTCCAGCACCTTTACTGGTAGAGCCGGATCCTATCAGACGTTCCTTTTCCAGAACTATTACATTGCTACACCCCTTCTTTGCCAGGTGATAAGCAATGCTGATCCCTACAATTCCTCCCCCTATAATTACTACATCTGATGATACCTTGATCATAGTGAACTAAAGTGAGCTAAAGTGCCTAAAGTTTGAAGTTACATTTAACTATATAATCTTAGCCTCCTCCCTCAGGAGTCTGACCAATTCCCTGATACTCTCTTGAGGCTCACCCTTGATGATCTTTCCACCTTTTCTCTGAGGGGGAAGTGAGAGGGCTGCCACCTCTGTCTTGGATCCTGCCGAACCGATCTCTTCACGACTCAAACCCAGTGCCTCACTATTTACCTCACGGATCTCCTTTTTTTTGGCAGACATAATCCCCTTAAGTGAAGGGAGACGGGGTTCATTTAATCCCTTTTGACAGGTGAAGAGTGCGGGAAGGGAGGTCTCGATAATCTCTGTGCCATCCTCGACCTCCCGGTGGAGTATTGCCTTTTTGTTGTCATCAGACAGATCGAGTCTCGTAATTACCGAGACATGGGGAATATTGAGCATTTCCGCAAGGGATGGGCCCACCTGTGCAGCATCGTCATCTACCCCCTGCTTACCGCAAAGTATCAGGTCGTATTCTATATCTCTTAGTGTCTTTGCCAGAATCAGGGATGTTGCATAACTATCTGATCCCTCAAACAGATCATCAATAAGATGTATGGCTTTATCAGCACCCATTGCAAGGCAGGTCTTTATCGCATCTTTTGTCCTATTCTGTCCCATTGATAAAACTGCAACTTCACTATCACCTATCTTTTCCTTTATCCTCAGGGCCTCTTCTACAGCATACTCGTCATAGGGATTGAGTACATACTGAACACCTTCTGTCTCAATACTGCTTGATCCTTGCTTTATCTTTATTATTGCGGCAGTATCTGGAACCTGTTTTATACAAACTACTATCTTCATAATTAAACTCCTATGGTATCCGTTCACAGTTCACGGTTTACAGTTAATGAAAACAGAAAGTAAAAGGAAATTGAAAAAACCGTAAACTGTAAACTGATAACTGTGAACGGTTACATATTATGGTTGAATAATTGTATGTTTGATACCCTCCCGCTTCATCTTTTTAGAGATGTCTTGTGCCTGTTCGGGAGTAGCATACGCCCCTATAATGACTCTATAAACAAATTTGCCACCTATATTGACAGTGAGTATATAAGGAGAATAGCCCTTGGCCCTGAGCTTCTCTAATGCATCACCAATCTGTTTCTTTGACTCGTACAAGCCTACCTCGATGGCATAGGGCATCTTCATTGTCTTGGCATAGTTAGTAATCTTCTTGATTTTTAAGGTCTTAGCAAAATCGTCTGCCTCATATTCTGTTGGGAATCTCTCCACAAAGACTCTATACCAGTTCCCCTTTTCAGGAAGAATAAATAATACTGCATACGCAGAATAACCCGCCTCACGCCAGCGGTTGATTTCATCTACAACAGTCTCGGGTTTTATGTTGGAAGACACATGAACAATATAAGGATATCTCTCCTTCTGTTTGGGAATTTTTTTATCCCATCTCTCTCTGATGATCTTCCAATCATCACCCTCATTTATAAAGTAGAGCGACTTCATACCGATACTGGTCATAATAGTGGAGGAGAAATATTGGATAAAGGATGCGATTATCATATCCCTTTCCCTTCTGAGCCGCATCCCATCTGTCGATATATTAATGTTCTTATGCCTTTTGTTAAAACCTCTCCTGTGCCTTTTCCACCCCCCCCAGTCCAGTCCTTTTTCTGATCTGAACATCTTAGAGTAGTACGACATGTATATATCTATATCTCCCTTTTCCCACGCGCCCTTCCACTCCAAAACAAGCTGCTGTATGATCTCTTCTCCTTCAGAGTCTTCTTCTCCCGGAAGGGGTACTTCATTGATAAATGGTCTCGTCCACGCCTTTATTCCAATACTTTTCACTATATCTTTTATCTTCTTCCACTCTGACCACTGTCTACTTATAATCCTCCGTGCCTCTGCAAGAGAGATAGTAGCTGCTACCTCCTCAACACCTGAATAATTGAGACGTACATCTTCCTCGATCCAATTCATATTCGACAGGGTAAAGAGATCCTTATTTACATACCATAAGGCAGCGACTATTTGATCCACATTTCCTGAGATGCCTATCCTGCTGGCAATCTTATAAAGTGTATCCCCCCACACTACAGTAGTATAGATACCCTTTGATTCTGATTCCTCTGATTCAGCACCCCCTGCCTCTACTACAACTTCCCCTTTTACTTTTTCTTCCTCTCTTTTCTGAATTATCTCTTTTTTCTCCTCTTCCTGAACCTCCTCACCTTTGAGGACATCTTCTTCAACCTCCTTATCTCTTATCTTTTCCTTAAGAGGCGATTCACTCGATTTTTTTGCAACCTCGACCTTCTCTTGAGCAGGTGGAATACCCAATACTAAACTCTTCTGGAAATCGGCCGCGAGAAAGAACTTCTCTATAATTACTCCTCCTTCTAATTTTGCCTTTATCAGAAGATCAAAGGAGGGATAAAATACTGATTTGTCAGAAACAAGTCTAACTTTCTGCTTACCATCCTTCATAGGACCCAGGGGCAGTGATACATATATCTCATCAAGTACATCCGGTCTCTCTATTCCTAACATGGCATAATCCTCTTTATCCCCCACAAACACCTCAAGACCTTCCATTCCATCGGTATCGACAAGTATCTCGGCGTCGAATTTATCTCCGAAACCGCTATTCACCTCTATATGGCCTATAGAGAAAGGGGATACCTCGTCAACCGGTATAAAAAAGAAAAAAAGCAATGGTAATAATAAAATAATATATTTCTTCAAATTACTTCCTCTGAAAATCTATAGGGATAGAATCCCTTCCCCGATTTCTTGCCAAGATATCCGGCATTGACCATCTGTTTCAGGAGGGGAGAGGGACGATATTTAGGATCACCAAAATCTCTGTACAGGACATCCATTATTGCCAAACAGGTATCAAGTCCTATTAAATCTGCAAGGGTTAAAGGCCCCATGGGGTGATTCATCCCGAGCTTCATCACCTTATCTATTGCCTCTGCTGTGGCCACACCTTCCTGTAAGGCAAATATCGCCTCATTGATCATCGGCATCAGTATCCTGTTTGAGATGAATCCTGGCGAGTCTCTGACCTCTACCGGGACCTTGCCCATCTTCTTTGAAATATCCATCACAATTTTAACAACCTCTCCGGATGTTTGCAAGCCCTTTATTATCTCTACCAAACTCATCAAGGGAACCGGGTTCATAAAGTGCATCCCGATTACCTTATCAGGTCTGCCTGTAGCAGCTCCTATCTTTGTGATCGAGATAGACGATGTATTGGTTGCCAGTATAACACCTCTTTTACAGATCGTGTCCAGCCTGTTAAATATCTCTGATTTGGTTGAGATATCTTCTACTACTGCCTCAATAGTAAAATCAGCATTACCCATATTATTCAGATCGGTTGTCCCTTTGATTCTTTTCAATGCCTCCTTTCTCTCCGCAGGTGTTAATCTCTCTTTTTCCACCATCCTGTCGAGCCCCTTTTCGATTCTCAATGCAGCACCTTTAATAAGATTATCACTCAGATCATAGAGCAGTATATCGAACCCGGCCGATATAGCAACCTGGGCAATCCCGCTCCCCATTGTTCCGGCACCTATTATTCCAATCCTTTTAATCTTCATCTGAAAATCTATTCCTTAAACTTATTTCCCCTTAATTTAATATATATACCAAATTTAGAACTTTCACAGGGTAACAAAATATAATTCCTTTTTCAATTACTCTTTTCACGTAACTACTCAGGTGGATAGTCTATAGGTATTTAGCTGAATAGTGAGGAAGAATTACATGAAAAAATGCACTTTAACTTAAAGAATAACTCAGTGAAATGGATCCCGGCCTAAAAGTGAAAACCAAGAAGGAGATTGCATATGTGTGTGAATTAATGTTTTCAAGCATTTTTATTGAGGAATTTCTTTGTTGCCTCAATAAATGATCTTAGATAATCTTCAGATGTCTGTATAAAGCCGTATATTCTTTCCCATTTGATATCAAGATATTCATGCGCAAGGATATTGCGAAGCTTCATCCATTTTTCAAATCTATCAACAAAACTTTTCGGTAATGAAAGGGCGTAAATAGCATGTCTTACAGCATCTCTATATGTTGAAGGAATTGCTTTCTTTTGGCTTCCTAAAACGATTTTTGAAATATCAATGACTGCATTGGCGATATTTTCAATCCAACGCTCCACATCGTTCCGTTTATGGATATTTTGTTCATACTCGTCTTTGGAGAGGTTAATAAAATACGAATAGAGGCTTGTTTGTTCTTCGATGAAAGAGAGTATTTTTTTTAAATTTTTTCTGTCCTGCGGTGCTAATGAGGCAGAACGCTGGCTGATTGCATAGTATTCATCTACAAAATTTCTGTAGTCTTCCGCCTCTCTGGTGACTATGAGCATAAAGTTTAGCCATAAATCGCGGTCTTTTATAACTATAGGGATACCATTGATTGCCTCATCAGCCACATCCGCTGGTGCTCTATTCAGAACCAATAAATCAACATTATCGGTCTTAAGGATGTCTATACAGTCGTTCCAGACGCAATCCTCTTCCGGATAATTTCGATCGTGTTCTTCCCATTCTATATAATTTTTTTCCGGTTTAAAATAAACCGCTATATCCCAGTCAGAACCACTCATTTCTCTTTTCTTGGCACGCGAGCCAAACAAAAATGCCATAACAACATCATCCCGCCCTTCAAAATATCTCTTTAGTTTTTTGGTTTTATCTACATCCCTCATGTTTTTATCCTATCAGATGCAGGAAAATTGTTTTTTAATCTGCAAAAACATTAACACAGAAATCATGAAAATTGCAACCTTTTTCGTGCCCGGATTTAGCCCAAATAATGCAATTGAAATCGTTAGAATACGCCGAAGAAGTGCCACAGGCAAGGCGCTTCAATAGCTTTGGGCACAGACATATTGAAATATTTGGCTCTTCTCCCAATTACTACGGTACAGGTAGAGGTATCGGGATAGGATCACTAGCCTGAAAGATTTTAAGTATGAAGTATTTAAGA
>QIDP01000197.1 GCA_003229375.1 Nitrospirota bacterium | reverse complement strand
GAGGCTAAACCCTTTTTTGATAATACCTCTGTTATTGAAGAAGTCAGGGTCGTCTTACCATGATCCACATGTCCTATCGTACCTACATTTACATGCGGCTTTGTACGCTGAAATTTCTCCTTAGCCATTTTTACTCCTCCACTTCCATTAATAGTGAATAGTATTTAGTCAAAAGCATTATTATTTGGAATTCTTACTATCTAAAATCTAAATACTAACGACTAAATACTAAACAGCAACACTTTTTACATCTCCAACTACCATCGATATTATTTCTTCTGATATCGTATGAGGGACCTCTTCATATCTAACAAACTGCATTGTATAAGTAGCACGTCCCTGAGTCAAGGATCGAAGATCAGTAGCATATCCAAACATTTCAGATAGAGGAACACTTGCTCTTACCACATTTGCACCAGCCCTCTCACCTATATCACTAATCCTTCCCCGTCGCGAGTTCAGGTTCCCAATAACATCACCCATATACTCCCCTGGCACAACTGCCTCTACATCCATAACAGGTTCTATTATTACAGGATCTGCCTTTTGACAGGCATTCTTAAACGCCATTGAAGCTGCAATTTTAAATGCCAATTCAGAAGAATCAACTTCATGATAGGAACCATGTATCAATGTTATCGTTACATCAATAACCGGATATCCTGCCACAACCCCATTTTCCATTGCCTCCAAAACACCATTTTTTACAGCCGATATATATTCATTTGGAATAACGCCTCCAACTATTTTATTTATAAATTCAAATCCTCCTTCTCTCTCTTTAGGGGCTACAGTTAGTACAACATGACCATACTGCCCTCTCCCACCAGATTGGCGTATAAATTTCCCTTCAGCTTTTACTTCCTTTTTAATTGCCTCTCTATATGCAACCTGTGGTTTGGAGACATTGGCAACGATACCAAATTCCCTCCTGATTCTATCCACAAGTATCTCCAGATGCAATTCCCCCATACCCGAAATTATAGTCTGACCGGTTTCCTCATTGAGCTTAACCCTGAAAGTAGGATCCTCCTGCGACAACTTATTCAGACTCTCACCAAGTTTGTCCTGTTCTGCCTTGGTCCTAGACTCAACTGCCACAGATATCACAGGATTTGGAAAATCCATAGATTCCAAAATAATCGGATCATCCTTCATACAGAGAGTATCACCTGTGATGGTCTTCTTTAATCCGATTACTGCAACAATATCACCGGCCCTGACTTCATTAATTTCCTCTCTCTTATTGGCATGCATCTTTAAAAGTCGTCCTATACGCTCCCTGCAATCTTTGGTCGAATTGTATACATAAGAGCCTTTCTTAAGAATCCCGGAATAGACTCTGAGAAATGCAAGTTGACCCACAAATGGATCTGTCATTACCTTAAAAGTCAATGAAGAAAATGGACTCCCATCTTTAGGAGTTCTTTCTTCCTCTTTCTTTGTAACAGGATTAATACCTCTCATTGAAGGTATATCCATTGGCGAAGGTAAATATTTGATAACCGCATCCAATAAGGGCTGAACCCCCTTATTTTTAAATGATGTACCACAAAGGACGGGAACGAATTTTATATTTAAGGTACCTTTTCTTAACCCTCTCTCGACCTCCTCTTCTGTCAACTCTTCCCCTTTTAAATATTTTTCCATAATCGATTCATCTTCATCTGAAATCGCCTCTAATATATTTTCTCTGGCCCTTTCAGCATCGGCTAAAAACTCTTCAGGGATATCCTCTACACTGAAAACATTACCTAAAGTATCACCTTTATATACAATCGCCTTCATCTTTATAAGATCAATAACACCGGTAAAATTCTCCTCCGCACCTATAGGAATTTGGATCGGGAGTGGATTTGCAGCAAGTTTCTCTCTCATCTGATCAACACAACTAAAAAAATCAGCTCCCATCCTGTCCATCTTATTAATAAATGCTATCCTGGGAACACTATATTTCTCTGCCTGCCTCCACACTGTCTCTGATTGAGGCTCTACCCCCCCAACTGCACAGAAGATACCTATTGCACCATCTAAGACCCGTAGCGAACGTTCAACCTCTGCTGTAAAATCGACATGCCCTGGTGTATCTATGATATTTATCTTGTAATCCATCCAAAAACATGTAATTGCAGCAGAAGTTATAGTTATACCCCTCTCTCTCTCTTGCTCCATCCAATCTGTGATTGTTGTACCGTCATGTACCTCACCTATTTTGTGGATCTTACCAGTATAAAAAAGGATCCTCTCTGTAGTAGTTGTCTTACCTGCATCTATATGGGCTATTATCCCTATGTTTCTTAATTTTTCTAAAGATCTACTCTCTGACACTCTAAACTTCTCCTCTAATCTCCCTCTTTCGTATTTAAATTAAAACTAACCAGAAATGACAAATCAATTAAAAATAAAAAATTAAAGATAAAAAACCAAAATGACAGATTAAAAGTCAAAAATAAACGAATACTTGCTTTAAACAAACAAGAGATAATTTTGCATTTTTAATTTACTTTTCACCATCTATAATGTGCAAAGGCCTTATTTGCCTCAGCCATCTTATGTGTATCCTCCTTTTTCTTTACAGCCATACCTGTTCTGTTTGCTGCATCTACAAGCTCTGAGGCCAAACGTTTAGACATGGTATAGTCTTTTCGTGAACTGGCACTTGCTATTAACCATCTTATACTCAGGGCTATACGACGTGCGAATTTGACCTCAACAGGGATCTGATAGGTAGATCCACCAACCCTTCTCGACCTCACCTCTAACATCGGCTTGGTATTATCAATAGCCTTCTTGAATATTTTTAATGGATCTTCCTTAGTCTTTTCTTTTATAATCTCTAAAGAGTTATAAAATATGGACTCTGCCAAACTCTTCTTACCTCTCTTCATAATAGCATTGATAAATAGAGCCACTAACGGATCATTAAACTTTGTATCCGGTTGCACTTCCCTTTTAGCAACAAGCCGGCGCCTTGGCATATATTTCTCCTTTTAGTAACTTCAAACTGATTTCAGTAAATTTATTCCTTTAAGGAAATGCCTAAAATGCCTAAAATGCCTAAAGTTAAAAGTATTTAAGATTTTATATAAAAAAATAATTCCTTAACTTTAGGCACTTCACACGTTAGCTCACTTTAGGCACTCCTTTATTTCTTCGGTCTCTTTGCACCATACTTTGAACGACTCTGCATTCTATCTTGTACCCCAAGGGTATCAAGGCATCCACGAATGACATGGTATCTCACCCCGGGAAGATCTTTTACCCTCCCTCCCCTTATGAGAACTATAGCATGCTCCTGCAGATTATGACCGATACCGGGTATGTAAGTAGTAACCTCCATACCGTTCGTCAACCTGACCCTGGCAACCTTCCTCAGGGCGGAATTAGGTTTCTTTGGAGTAGAGGTATATACTCTGACACATACGCCTCTTTTTTGAGGACATCCCCCAAGAGCAGGACTATCCGTCTTTTCCTTTACCCTCTTGCGCCCTTTCCTGACTAACTGATTTATTGTCGGCAAAATATCTTTCCTCCCCTATCTAGTGCCTGACCGAAAACTCGTGTCTGAACCAAAACTGCCCGGGTACAAGGCGCATGAAAATTTTGTAACCGGAGTGTATTCAAATACATGAGGATTACAAAATTATCATGCAACGCAGTAGATGGGTAGTTTTCGTTCAGACACTCTCTATCCTACCTGAGCCTCTACTAATTTTGCACTCTCTTTTTTCTTCTTATCATCTGCTAATCCTATATCAATATCAATCCCTCGATAACATCTTGTTCCTGTGCCAGCAGGGATCAACCTTCCCATTATAACATTCTCTTTTAATCCCTTAAGCCTGTCTATTTTTCCACTTACGCTTACCTCTGTCAAAATCCTGGTAGTCTCCTGAAAAGAAGCTGCAGAGATAAAGCTTTCTG
Organism: Nitrospirota bacterium; assembly: GCA_003229375.1. Classification (GTDB taxonomy): domain Bacteria; phylum Nitrospinota; class Nitrospinia; order SZUA-224; family SZUA-224; genus SZUA-224. Next base: position 12,020 of record QIDP01000197.1, on the reverse strand, counting down.
TGCCTAAAGAAGATTTGGTAATCCCCAGGAGAATTGTCTTACCCCTTGCAGGAGTACCATTCTCCTTAATTATCTCCTCATTCTTCCTTGCAAAGACCTCCTTCAATACCTGTTCCCCTACCATAAGGTTTGTGTCACCGGAATCTTCTATTACTACATGACGCAACATCTGTCTTATAATAACCTCTATATGTTTATCGTTTATCTCAACCCCTTGAAGCCGATATACCTCCTGAACCTCATTTACCATATATTTCTGCAACTCCTTCTCTCCCAGGACGCTTAATATATCGTGAGGATTAGATGCGCCGTCCATCAATGGCTCCCCTGCCTTAACCCTATCACCTTCATGAACATTAACATGCTTACCCCGGGGAATCAGATACTCACGTTCTTCATTAGTATCCTCATTTGTTATACTAACCTTCCTCATCCCTTTATTGAAACCTCCAAATTTGACAACCCCATCGATCTCGGTAATTGTAGCCTGCTCAGTAGGTTTCCTAGCCTCAAACAATTCTGCTACACGCGGTAGACCACCTGTTATATCTTTTGTCTTTGTTGTCTCCCTCGGTATTTTTGCAATTATATCACCTGCGTAGATCATTTCACCCTCAGATACAGCAATATTGGCCCCGGCAGGGAGTATATATCTTCCAATAGTCTTGTTGTTCTCATCCTTTATAGACACCCTTGGCTGTCTCTTCTCTTCCCGATGCTCAACAATGACCTTCCGTGACAGGCCTGTCACCTCATCCAGTTCCTCCCTCATGGTGACACCCTCCACGATATCACCAAAGGCTACCCTTCCGCTGACCTCGGTAAGGATAGCCATAGTATAGGGATCCCATTCAACAAGGATTTCTCCTGATTTAATCTTCTGACCATCCTTGACCTTGAGTTTAGCCCCATAAACTACAACATATCGCTCTTTCTCTCTCCCTTGCTCATCCTGGATAAAGATCCCTCCATTACGATTCATAACAATAATATCACCATCTTTGTTACTAACAGTCTTCAGGTCAAAATATCTGACAATACCACCCTTCTTTGAGGCAAGAGTAGTCTGCTCCACAATCCTGCTCGCAGTACCACCTATATGGAAGGTCCTCATTGTCAGTTGTGTCCCTGGCTCTCCAATGGACTGAGCAGCTATCACCCCGACTGCCTCTCCTATCTCCACCATCAAACCAGTAGCGAGATTTCTTCCATAGCATTTTGCGCAAATACTCTTTGCCGACTCACAGGTTAAGACAGATCGCATCTTGACCTGTTCAATAGCTGAATTCTCAACCTTCTCTACACACTCTTCATCAATCTCCTCATTTGCATTAACAAGGATATCACCTGAAAAGGGATCAACAATATCCTCAAGCGCTATTCTCCCCAAGAGCCTTTCTCCTAATGGCTGGATAATCTCTCCGCTCTCTACCAGGGCACTTACCTCTATCCCGTTTAAAGTCCTGCAATCCTCTTCTACTACAATAATATCTTGAGCAACATCCACTAATCTGCGCGTCAGATATCCGGAATTAGCTGTCTTGAGCGCTGTGTCTGCCAAACCTTTTCTTGCGCCGTGGGTAGATATAAAATACTGAAGAACGGTTAATCCCTCACGGAAGTTAGCAGTTATGGGAGTCTCGATTATCTCACCTAAAGGTTTTGCCATCAAGCCACGCATCCCTGCCAATTGACGAATCTGCTGGGCACTACCCCTTGCGCCAGAATCTGCCATTAGAAATATTGAATTAAACTCGACATCCTTACCACCCGAGCCTTCCATTACCCTCTTATCCTCTGTCTCCAGTTCCTTAAACATATCATCTGAGACACGTTCGGTAACGTGTGCCCATATATCAATGACCTTGTTATATCTTTCACCATTAGTGATCAAACCATCTCGATACTGTTTATCTACCTTTATCACTTCCTTCTTGGCACTATTAACAAGTGCCTCTTTGGTTGTAGGTATGTGCATGACATCTATTGATATAGAGATACCGGCCCTGGTCGCATACTTAAAACCAATATCTTTTAGTTCATCTAAAAATATAACTGTCTTTTCTCTCCCGGCCTTCAAATAACTCACTGCTACCAGATTAGATACAGCCTTCTTATCCATTTTCCCGTTAACACAAGCAAAAGGTATCTCCTCCGGTAAGATCTCATAAAGCAAAATCCTCCCCGTAGTTGTGAAAAACATTTCTCCATCAATACGAACATTAATCTTTGCCTGTAATCCAACCTCATCAGCATCAAAGGCTGCTATCACCTCATCCTTATCCGCAAAGACCATCCCTTCACCTTTAGCCCCCCCCCTCATCTTTGTAAGGTAATAACAGCCAAGAACTATATCCTGACTTGGCACAGCAATAGGTTTTCCATTAGCCGGGGAAAGCAAGTTATTGGTAGATAGCATAATTACCTTTGCCTCTATACGTGCCTCCATTGATAATGGAATATGTACGGCCATCTGATCTCCATCAAAATCAGCATTAAAGGCAGCACATACAAGAGGATGTAATCTTATCGCCTTGCCTTCTATCAATACTGGCTCAAATGCCTGTATACCCAATCTGTGGAGTGTAGGAGCACGATTCAATAGCACCGGATACCCCTTTATCACCTCTTCAAGGACCTCCCATACCTCGGGTGTCTCCTTCTCCACCATCTTTTTTCCACTTTTAATTGTAGCAGCGTATCCCTTCTCTTCCAATTTGTTGAAGATAAATGGCTTAAAAAGTTCCAGGGCCATCTTCTTGGGAAGACCGCATTGATGAATCTTTAGTTCAGGGCCAACGACTACAACAGATCTCCCTGAATAATCAACCCTCTTACCTAACAAGTTTTGTCGAAATCTTCCCTGTTTCCCCTTCAGCATATCACTTAAAGATTTTAAAGGACGCTTGTTAGAGCCTTTGAGGGTCCTTCCACGTCTTCCATTATCAAACAAGGCTGAAACAGATTCTTGAAGCATCCTCTTCTCATTTCTAACAATAATCTGGGGCGCCTTAAGCTCCTCTAACCGCTTCAGTCTATTATTTCTATTGATAATCCGTCGATATAGATCATTTAGGTCCGAAGTGGCAAAACGCCCTCCTTCCAGCGGGACGAGAGGACGCAGTTCAGGTGGAATCACAGGAATTACCTTCAGTATCATCCATTCAGGTCTATTTCCGGATTTTCTGAAGGCTTCAACAATCTTGAGTCTTTTCAGAAGCTTTCTTCTATTCTGAACCGAATTCGTCACCTTTATCTGCTCTTTTAGCTCTTCGGCAAGCTTTTCAATGTCTATACCCCTTAAGAGTTCATCGATTGCCTCAGCGCCAATAGAGACCCTGAATTCATCGACATACTCCTCCTCTAGCTCTCTTAACTGCTCCTCTGTCAAAAGCTTTCCCTTATTAAGTGGTGTATCTCCGGGATCTACAACAACATAATTCTCAAAATATATTACCTTTTCTAATTCCCTTAAGGACATATCCAAAATATTTCCTATCCGGCTCGGTAATCCCCTGAAAAACCATATATGTGCTACTGGAGATGCCAATTCTATATGCCCCAGTCTCTCCCTCCTGACCTTAGATAATATTACCTCAACCCCGCACTTTTCACAGACCACACCTTTATGTTTCATCCTCTTATATTTGCCACAATTACATTCCCAATCCTTGACCGGCCCGAATATCTTTGCACAGAATAGTCCATCCCTCTCTGGCTTAAAGGTCCTGTAGTTTATGGTCTCGGGCTTCTTTACCTCCCCAAATGACCATGAACGTATCTTCTCAGGAGAAGCAATACGGATCCTTATAGCATTAAAGTCAATCGGATCTTTTGGCTTTTCAAATAGAGTTAAAATATTACTCAAGACTTCTACTCCCTTTTATTTCTCTTCCATTAATTCTACATCCAAAGCAAGACTCTGGAGTTCCTTCACCAATACATTGAAGGACTCCGGCAAGTTTGGGTGAAGAGAACTATCGCCTTTTACAATCGCCTCATACATCCTCTTCCTACCCTCAACATCATCGGACTTGACTGTAAGCATCTCCTGCAGTATGTAAGCAGCGCCATATCCCTCCAATGCCCAGACCTCCATCTCTCCTAAACGCTGTCCACCAAACTGTGCCTTTCCACCTAATGGCTGCTGGGTAATAAGGGAATATGGACCGGTAGATCTTGCATGTATCTTGTCATCCACCAGGTGATGCAATTTCATCATATAAATATACCCAACTACTACCCTTTGATCAAAGGAATTTCCTGTCTTTCCTTCATAGAGAACAACCTTTCCTGTCTCTGAGAAACCGGTCTCTTTAAGCAAATTTCTGATGTCACTTTCTGTTGCACCATCAAAAACAGGACTCGCAACATAGATACCTTTCCTTTTAGCCGCCATTCCGAGATTTGTCTCTAAAATCTGTCCCACGTTCATTCTGGAAGGGACCCCAAGGGGATTCAATATGAGCTCTATAGGAGTGCCGTCCTCCATATAAGGCATATCCTCCTCCGGGACAATCTTTGAAACAACCCCCTTGTTACCATGTCTACCAGCCATCTTATCACCAACAGAGAGCTTTCTCTTCATAGCCACAAAGACCTTAACCAACTTTATTACGCCCGGGGATAATTCGTCACCCTTTCTCAGCCTGGAGATATTCTCATTCATCATCGTCTTTAAAAGATGTATATGATCCTCTGCCTTATCTTCTATCTCTCCTATCTTGCTCTTAATATCAGACTCAAGGATAGATATATTTAAGAGGACCTCAGATGGAATTTTGTCTAACAATTCATTCGTTATTTGCTTATTCTTAGAAATAACAACCTTGCCGGTTCTTGGATTGACAACCTGCTTAGAGGTAATCTTACCCAAAAGGAGATTCTTAATATCCTTATCCCTTTCTTCCGTTACTATCCTTATCTCCTCATAAAAATCCTTTTCTATCTTGGCTATCTCTTCTTCCTCAATTGTTAATGCCCTTGAATCCTTATCTACTCCTTTACGGGCAAACACCTTAACATCGACTACAGTACCCTCAATACCCGGTGGAACCCTTAAAGATGTATCTCTAACATCCCCTGCCTTATCACCAAAAATGGCCTTTAAAAGTTTTTCCTCAGCACTGAGCTGGGTTTCCCCCTTGGGAGTAACCTTCCCTGCAAGGACATCATCTGATTTCACGCTTGCCCCTATGCGAATGATTCCGCTCTCATCCAGGTCTTTCAAGGACTCCTCACCTACGTTAGGTATATCTCTGGTAATCTCCTCTTTCCCCTGTTTTGTATCCCTGGCCTCTACATCAAACTCTTCTATATGGATAGAGGTAAAGATATCTTCCTTTACTATCTTTTCACTCACAATGATAGCATCTTCAAAGTTATATCCCTCCCATGGCATAAATGCCACCAATAGATTACGCCCCAGAGCCAATTCACCCTTATCTGTTGCCGGACCATCAGCAATCACATCGCCCTTCTTTATCTTATCCCCTGGAGCAACAACCGCTTTATGATTCAAACAGGTATTTTGATTTGAACGTTGATACTTGAGCAATGAATATATATCTACTTTAGAATATCCATCCCCATCTGCTCCATCCCTCCTGATAACAATCCTTGAGGAATCCACACTGATAACCTCACCAGATCCCTTCGCAACGACAACAGCGCCAGAATTCTTGGCAACAACCCCCTCCATCGCTGTACCCACGATAGGAGCCTCGGTCTTAAGAAGAGGCACGGCCTGACGTTGCATATTCGATCCCATTAGTGCCCTATTGGCGTCATCGTGCTCAAGAAAGGGTATCAAAGAAGCAGCAGCACTGATTAACTGCTTAGGAGAAACATCTATATAGTCCACCTGCTCTGGTGAGACCATGACAAATTCACCGCCCTTACGCGCAGACACAAGATCTACTGCAAAACCGTCCTCGCTGTCTAATTCTGCATTTGCCTGAGCTATAACAAACTTGTCTTCCTCTATAGCTGTAAGAAATCTTACCTCGCCGGTCAACTTCCCATTTTTTACCTTACGATAAGGGGTCTCAAGAAAACCAAAATCATTTACCCTTGCATAGGTACCCATAGAGGAAATAAGTCCTATATTAGGTCCCTCCGGGGTCTCTATAGGACAGATTCTTCCATAATGAGTAGGATGAACATCCCTAACCTCAAATCCTGCTCTCTCACGTGTTAATCCTCCAGGCCCCAACGCACTCAATCTCCTTTTATGAGTGATTTCTGACAAAGGATTGGTCTGATCCATAAACTGAGATAACTGACTACTTCCAAAAAATTCCTTGATGGCAGCAGTAACTGGTTTGGAGTTTATCAAATCATGAGGCATAACAGAATCTGTGTTCTCCATACTCATCCTTTCGATAATCGCCCTCTCCATTCTGACCAATCCTACTCTAAATTGATTTTCTATTGACTCACCAACAGCACGAACCCTCCTGTTTCCCAAATGGTCGATATCATCTATAAAACCAATACCACGACGCAAATGGAGTAAATATTTAATGGTCGCTATTATATCCTCTTTAGTTAACAGCCGTTCTTGAAGAGGGAGATTCAAGCCGAATTTTTCATTTAGCTTCAACCGCCCTACTTCAGAAAGATCATAACGTTTTATGTTAAAAAACATATTGTTGAATAAGGTTATTGCAATCTCTATAGTGGGTGGATCCCCGGGCCTCATCCTTTTATAGATTTCCCGTAATGCATCATCTAAGGAGTTAATCTTGCTTATCATTATAGTATCTCTCAATGATAAATCATTACTCTCCTCATCTATACGCAAGATCGTAAATTCCGTAACCTTGTTCTTCTTGATATTCTCTAAAAATTCTGCGGTAATTTCCCCATTCACTTCAAGGAGTATCTCACCTGTCTTTTTATCCACTACATCAATAGCAATTATCTTTCCTATCAGGTCATCAGTATCTATGATGATAGATTTTTCCTTGTACAATTTTTTAATCTTTTTAAGAGCAGTTCGTGAAACACGCTTACCTGCCTTAAGCATAATCTCACCACTCTCAGGATCTTTAATATCTTCTTTTAATCTTTGCCCAATTAATAGATCGGTAACATTCATAGAGAAAGTTGCATCATCCGGATTAAAAATAACCTTCTCGTTTTCATAAAATTCATTAAGTATCTCCCCGGTAGAAAGTCCCATGGCGTGCAGGAAGACTGTAGCAGGCAGCTTTCTCCTTCGATCTATTCGGGCATAGAGTATATCCTTAGCATCGAATTCAAAGTCTATCCATGAGCCCCTGTACGGGATTATTCGAGCTGAGTATATAATCTTTCCGCTGGAATGGGTCTTACCTTTATCATGACTGAAAAATGCACCTGGAGATCTATGCATCTGACTTACGATCACCCGCTCGGTACCATTAATAATAAATGTCCCCTTCTCTGTCATCAAAGGCATCTCACCCAGATATATCTTCTGCTCCCTTACCTCAGAAACCCTTCTTATAAATATCTCGCTGATCTTTTCACTCTCCAAAATACTCAACATATCCATAGTAATCTTATCGCCATTCCTAAAAATAATCTTCCCCGTAACAGGATGGATAACAGGATCAAAGAGATATTTCCCTATAAGAGTAGTATCAGGATTAGGATAGCAATCCACCTTTTCTTTATCATACAATACCAGCCTTACCAGTACCTTTAATGGATCAGCGTATGTCATACCTTTCTGATTACATTCCTCAACACTGTATTTTTCTTTGTGCATGACATTCTTATTACATTTCTCACATACAACACCGCTCCCCCCTAGTCCCTTATACTCACCACAACCACACTCCCATACCCCTATCTCATAACCAATATACTCCAAAGATGATGTCCTGTTAAGATCACTGATAGGGAAGACACTTCTAAAGACCCCCTCCAATCCCTTATTATCCCTCTTCAGAGGATGTCTGTTTCTTTGAATAAACTGCTCATACGATTTTGTCTGCATCTCAATAAGATTCGGGATCTCTACTATTGTAGGAATACGACTAAAATTATATCTTTTCCTAAATCTATTTTCCTCAACAGAAATCTTTTGAGTAATCATCCTATACCTCTTCTTCGTAATGCGTAATGAGTAAAATAAATATCTATCACCCATTACGGTCTTTAGTTCACTTGCCCCCTTGAACCTTCATTTTTAGGAGATGAACCACTTTACTTTATCTCAACCGTAGCTCCTACTTCTTCAACTTGTTTCTTGATCTCCTCGGCATCTTCCTTGTTAACACCTTCCTTAATCGGCTTAGGCGCCCCATCCACTAAATCCTTTGCATCCTTTAAACCGAGGCCGGTTAATGATCTTACAACCTTAATCACCTGAATCTTGTTTGCCCCGATACTGCTCAGGATTACATCAAATGATGTCTTCTCCTCTTTCACTGCTGCCTCGCCACCAGAAGCGGCAGATGCAGCTACTGTCACAGGAGCAGCAGTTACACCAAATTTTTCTTCTAATTCCTTAACTAGCTCGGATAACTCCAGGACCGACATATTTCCAATAAAACTAATAAGATCATCCTTGGTCATCTGTACTCCATCACCATTTTCCATATCTTCCTCCTTATTTTTAACTATAATTCTTTTCTGTTCTTGTGACTTTTCTGTGCGTAAATAACCACAAACACAGCAAGAAAAATATTTTAAAAGGCGCAAGGCTCAGAGCTCAAGGCTTAAGGTTTTTAGAGTTTTAAATTCCGCCTTTAGCCTTGTGCCTTGATCCTCTTCTCCTCTATAGCCTTTAATGTATATAAAAATTTTCTCAATATCCCTTGCAGCACTCCTGCCAGATTTGTAAGAGGTGCTTGGAAACCACATAACACCCTACTCAACAACTCCTCTCTTGATGGAAGTTCAGCTAAGGTTACAATCTCTTCCGGGCTAACAGCTTTTCCTTCTATAATCCCTGCTGTTATCTTTAATTTTGGCTCTCTCTTTGCAAAGGAAATAAGAACCTTTGCAGGAGCAACTACATCATCATAACTAACTGCAATCGAGGTTGGACCAACAAAAGAATCTATTATAGATTCAAATTGTGTATCCTTTGAAGCCCTCCTGGCCATCGTATTTTTAATAATCTTAAACTCTACTGACACATCTCTGAGTTGATTCCTTAAATCCGTTATCTGTTTAACATTTAACCCCCTATAGTCTGACAGAATCCCTACTCTAGATCTCAGAAATTTATCATGTAACTCATCTACTAATGCGACCTTTTTTTCATTCACTAAAGGCTTACCCCTCTTTCTCTCATTCCTGATGGCAAAATTATCTATACTAACTAACTTTTACAAAAATGTCAAGTAAAAATTTTTTTTAATTTGAATAGCCTGAATTATTGATCAAGTAATCTTGCCATGAAAAAATGCTTTGAAGCGAAGCTTCTCTATCCTGCCATCTTCACCGCCTGTATAGTGTCCACCTTTATCCCTGGCCCCATGGAGGAAGAAATAGATATACTCCGAAAATATTGTCCTTTACTAGAAGCCGGTTTTAACTTGATTAATGTCTCAAGAAATGATTTTGCATTTTCAAGCAATTTATCCCTGGAAAAACTCACCTTTCCCAGAGGGGCATGTACAATCCCACTCTTATCTACCCTGAATTCCACCTTACCTGCCTGAATCTCCTTCACAACACGGGCTATGTCAAATGTTACTGTCCCTGATTTGGGATTAGGCATAAGCCCCCGGGGACCTAGTATCTTCCCCAGTTTCCCTACTGCTCCCATAATATCAGGGGTTGCCACTACCCGATCAAACCCCAGCCAACCTCCACTTATTTTTGCAACCAAATCATCGGAACCTACAATATCCGCACCTGCATCAATAGCCTCTTTTTCCTTCTCCCCCTTTGCAAAAACCAAAATCCTTTGCCTCTTCCCGGACCCAGCAGGTAAAACCACACTCCCCCTCACATTTTGATCGGCCTTGCGCGGATCCACACCTAATTTGACGGCTATCTCTACTGTCTCATCAAACTTGGTAAAGGCTAAATCCTTAGTCAGTTCCACCGCCTTTTCCAGGGGATATCTATCTCCCTTACCTATCTTTGATGCTGAATCCTTATATTTCTTACCATGTCTCGACATTTTTTCTCCTAATATCGAACTTAGTTCACTTCGTTCGCTAACTTCAGAATCCAAAATATATTCAACCGAAAAACTTCTGACTCCTGAATTCTCATCTCTGAAACTTGACTAAAATATCTCTTTTTATTGTCAATAGCATTATCGAGTTTCCGAAATATCAACTTACCACCTTAATCCCCATACTCCTCGCAGTGCCTTCTATAATCTTTATTGCCCCATCAATATCAACCGCATTCAAATCCTTCTGTTTTGTATTAGCTATCTCTTTGATCTGCTCTATAGTCACCTGCCCAACCTCGGTTTTGTTGGGTTCTGCAGAGCCTTTTGCAATTCCAGATGCCTGTTTTAATAGTATTGATGCGGGCGGAGACTTCATTATAAAAGAGAAAGAACGGTCAGAATATACCGTTAACACGACCGGTATTATCATACCCTCTTTCCCTTTTGTCTGATCATTAAAGGACTTGCAAAACTCCATTATATTCACACCATGCTGGCCCAATGCCGGCCCAACAGGCGGTGCTGGATTTGCCTGCCCAGCCGGAACCTGCAACTTAACCTGTGCTATAACCTCTTTAGCCATAAAATTACACCTTTTCTATTTGTGGAAATTCTAACTCTACCGGGGTAGCCCTCCCAAAAATGCTAACCATAACCTTCACCTTGCCTCGATCTGCATTGACCTCATCTATAATGCCGACAAAATTTGCAAAAGGACCATCAATCACCCGAACATTTTCGCCGATTTCATACAGAACCTTTGGTTTCGGTTTTGCTGCCCCACCCTTTAGTTGCTCTAGCAGCCGTTCAACTTCCCCATCTGACAGAGGGGTTGGATTATTGGCTCCTCCAAGGAAACCCGTAACCTTTGGTATGTTCTTAACCAAATACCATGTCTCATCTGTCATATCCATCTCAACAATGATATAACCGGGGAAAAACTTCCGTGTTGATACCCTCTTCTTCCCTTTCCGTATATCTACGACATCCTCGGTTGGAACCAATATCTGGCCTACCTTATCGCTCATTCCGGTTCTCTGGAGACGCTCTTCCAGTCCAATCTTTACCTTGCTTTCACATCCAGAATAGGTATGAATTACATACCATCTCTTTGGCATTACTCCACTCCTCGCATTCCATCTTAACTGACTATAATACAAAACAAAATAGTATAGCAGAATGCTATCTCTATTTAATCAGACTTCCTATACCCTTTGAAAGTATGAAATCAACTAACCCAAGAAAGAAAGCAATGATAAAAACCGTCAAGAGGACAACAGAGGTCGTTGCAACCGTCTCCTTTTTGGTAGGCCATGTCACCTTTTTCATCTCTATCTTTACTTCTCTTAAAAATTGCTTTGCCTTCTGAAACATAATTATCCACTCTATTTAGATTTCCATATAAAAATTTAGCTCACTCGTTCGCTAACTTCAGAATCCAGAATTCTGGCAGGCCAGGAGGGATTTGAACCCCCAACCCCCGGATTTGGAGTCCGGTGCTCTATCCGTTAGAGCTACTGGCCTATTTTATCTCTTTATGCACAGTATGGCTCCTGCAAAATCTACAATACTTTTTAAACTCCAGACGATCAGGAGTCGTCCTTTTGTTCTTGGTTGTAGTATAATTTCTCTGTTTACACTCCATACATGCCAATGTAACAATCTCTCGCATTAATTATATCCTTAAAGTGATCTAAAGTGCCTAAAGTGAGCTAAAGTGAGCTAAAGTTATTGAAAAATTCTTTATATTCTTTAACTTTAGTTCACTTTAGGCACTTTAGATCACTTTAGGCATTTTATTCTATAACCTCACTTATTACCCCTGCCCCAACAGTCCTGCCACCTTCTCTGATAGCAAATCTCAACTCCTTCTCCATCGCTATAGAGTTAA
>QIDP01000040.1 GCA_003229375.1 Nitrospirota bacterium | reverse complement strand
GGATTGTTCTCATGTAGTGGAAAATGAAATATGAATTAACCCTCGGAATATCAATAGGATATCTGTTAACTTAATCAGGAACTTCAGGTTAGAGTATCTTCCTCTTAAAATCCCCCTTCACCCTATCTCTCCCCCCGGGGAGAGGGGACTGACTATTTGTGCTGATTTTGATCGGCACGTTTCCTTTATTTACCCTTCATTTGGCTAATATAGTTACAAAATTTTTTTATAACTCTGTATTCTCTGTGAACTCTGTGGTAAATTATTAAGGTGAACTATTACCAAAAAAATATATTTACTTTTTAATTGTTTATTTTGATATTTGATATTTTCTGATTATGATTATAGGTATTCCAAAAGAGATCAAAGAGGATGAATATCGGGTGGCTATTGTCCCTGCCGGGGTGAGGGCTCTTGTGCTGGCAGGACATAAGGTGCTTATTGAAGATCAGGCAGGATCTGGTAGCGGAATAGCGAACTTTGAATATGAAAATGAAGGAGCAGAGATATTATCCGATAAGAACGAGATATTTTCTCAGGCTGATATGATTATGAAGGTTAAGGAACCCCTGGCTTCTGAATATGACTTATTCAGGGAAGGTCAGATCCTTTACACCTTTTTACATCTGGCCGCTGCCCCGGAACTGACGAGGGTGTTGCTGGAAAGAATGGTAATAGCTATAGCCTATGAAACGGTTCAACTGAAAGATGGTTCCTTACCGCTGCTTATACCAATGAGTGAGATAGCAGGTCGGATGTCTGTGCATGAAGGGGCTAAATGTCTGAAGAATGGGAAGGGTGGGAGAGGGGTGCTTTTAGGAGGCGTTCCAGGGGTTGAACCCGGTAAGGTTGTTATTCTTGGCGCCGGGGTTGTGGGGATGAATGCTGCAAAGATGGCTATAGGAGCAGGGGCGTCTGTTACACTTCTGGATATAGATCTGGCTAAACTCCGTTATGCAGATGATATCTTTGGGGGGAGAATAAAGACCCTGATGTCTAATGGCTTTAATGTAGTAGAGGTAATGAAGGATGCAGATATGGTAATTGGAGCGGTTTTGATCCCCGGAGCTTTAACCCCCCGCCTTATTACCAGAGGTATTCTTTCTATGATGAAAGAGGGTTCTGTTATTGTGGATGTCGGTGTAGACCAGGGGGGATGTGCTGAGACTTCCAGACAGACATCCCACAGCGATCCGACATATATAGTGGATGGGATTATTCATTACTGTGTAGCTAATATGCCAGGTGTGGTTGCCAGAACCTCCACCTTTGCCTTAACTAATGCTACATTTCCATTTGCACTGAAGATAGCGAATAATGGGTACAGGAATGCACTGTTAGAGGACCCTGTTGGCCTTGCCAGGGGACTGAATTTAGTTAATGGGAAAGTAACCTGTCGCGCAGTGGCTGATGCCCTCGGTTATGAATATGTCCCGGTTGAAGAAGCGTTGAAATAAGGCATGGGGCATGGAGTATAGGGGAAGGTGAAGGGTGGCATGGACAAACTTGTTTGTCCGTGCAAGTTAGCATCTAAATTGAGCAATTTTGGTCTGTAAATATGAGTGAAGCTTTGAATATCAAAAGTTTCGAAAGCGATAGCCAATCACCCAATGAGTGAGGACAGGCGGGACGCCTGTCCTACTGATAAGGGTTGATAATTCAGCCAATAGTAGGTCGGGCGTCTCGCCCGACATGAAAGAATCGATCAATTTAGGTAGCAATTAATTGAAAAGGGGCAAAATGAGGATACTTATTGTCGGTGGAGGGGTAGTCGGTTTCAACCTGGCAGAGGAGCTTTCTCTTGAGGGGCATGATGTCTCTATTGTTGACAACGATCATGCAAGAATAAAGAAAATTTCTGAAAGACTTGATGTTATGTCGGTTTTAGGTAATGGCTGCAGAGCCAGCATCCTTAAAAAAGCAGGGATAGAGGATGCCAGGATGGTAATCGCTGTTACAAACATTGATGAGATAAATATTGTAGTTTGTATACTGGCAAACAAATTCGGGGTAAAGCGTAAGGTGGCCCGGATACGTAATGAGGAGTTCACCGGAGAGAGTCAGATTGTTGATCCCGGAGAATTTTTTATTGATCAGGCGATCAATCCTGAACAGGTAATAGTAGAGTTTATAATTGATATTATTAAGACACCCGGAGCGATGAATGTGGCGGAATTTGCAGATGGTGAGATACTCCTCAGGGGTTTTGATGTTCCCCCTGATGCCCCTATTGTTGGACGCAGGTTAGAGGAATTAAAAGAGGTATATGAGATGGATTCCTTTCTCATCACTGCTGTCTCCAGGAAGGATAGCATAATTATTCCTAAGGGAGATTATATGATAATGCCGGAGGACAACATATATATCCTGGTTGCCAAAGATACCCTCCCCTTGATTTTACCGATGTTGAACAAAAAGGTGAATGAGATACAACGGGTAGTTATATATGGGGCAACCCTTACAGGTTGCAGTCTTGCTGCAGAGCTTGAGACCATGGTAAGGGATGTTACAATAATTGAGCCATCTGCAAATAGGGCTGAGGCTGCTGCATCTATGCTGTCAAAAACTATGGTGCTTCATGGTGAGGGAACAGATATTGATCTTCTAAAAGAGGCAAATATAGATGATGCGGATTTTTTTATGGCCCTTTCCGGCGATGATGAATCAAATCTCCTGGCAGCGCTTTTAGGGAAAAAGCATGGTGCAAAGAAGGTGATTATTATAACAAATGAACCCGATTATCTTCCTATTCTTGACTCTATTGATATGGATATTGTTATTAATCCAAGGTTGATAACAGTAGGGGCTATTTTACAGTATGTACGTAAGGGACGAATACGTTCGGTAGTGAAGTTGAGGGAGGGTGAGGCCGAGGTTATAGAACTTGATACGCTACCCGGTTCAAAGGTGATAGATAGAAAGCTCAGGGAGATAAATTTTCCTGATGGTTCAATAGTAGGGGCGATTATACGGAATGGAGAGATGATAATTCCTAATGGGAGTAGTTCTATTAGAGCAGGTGAGAGTGTAGTGGTGTTTGCCTTGCCATCAGCCATAAGCAAGATCGAAAAACTTTTTGGTAAAAAGAAGATTTTCTGATATTCTCCCAATTTTTTATCCCCAAAAAAAATAGGATTTTTTTTATTGCAATCTATAAAGAAATCCTGTATAATAAATAGTATTATTATAAATGTTTCTAAATAAAGCCAACAAAAAAATTAGACTAACCTACTGTATCTTAAGGATTTAGTCTGCCAGGCGAGGTTAAGTTCAAGTCAGGTAAGGGGGATGAGATGTTAGATGTTGTTGTAGTAGGTGGAGGCCCCGCGGGCTCGTACACTGCCTATCAATTAGCTAAATCCGGACTTACAGTGTTAGTTCTAGAAGATCATAAAACGATTGGCAAACCCAGGTTTTGTACCGGAGTAATTGGTAAAGAGGCATTTAATAGATTTGACCTGCCCCATAAATCAATACAGAGAGAAATAAAAAAGGCGAAATTTTATTCTCCTCTTGGAAGTATTCTTGAAATCTCAAGAGATAAAACAGAGGCTTATGTAGTAGATCGCACAATATTTGATCAAGGTATTGCTCATAAGGCTATGGATGAAGGTGCAAGTTATCTTTTATCTACAAGGTGTTATGATATTGATATAAAAAAGGATTATGTGAGGGTAAAGATAGAGACCCGGGGAGAAAGTTTCATCTTTAAGGCCCGTGTTTGCGTACTTGCAGCAGGCATCAATTATAGATTTCATGAAAAGTTAGGGATTGGCAAACCTGTTAATTTTCTTGATTGTGCTCAGACTGAATTACCAGCAAGAGATTTTTTCAGTATGGAGATATATTTAGGAAATGAGATTGCCCCTGAATCATTTGCCTGGGCTGTTCCTGTCTCTTCTGATTTGGTAAGGGTTGGTGTTAGTACTACTAAAAAAAATTCCTTACATTTAATAGAAAAGCTGTTAAAAAAGGATTTTATCCGCACCAGGATAGATAGAATAGATAAAAAGGATATCCATATAAAGAGGAAAGTAATACCTTATGGAATAGCAAAGAAGAGTTATGGTGATAGATTAATAGTAGTAGGGGATTCTGCATCCCAGACAAAATCAACTACAGGAGGAGGAATTCTTAACGGACTTATTTGTTCATCAATAGCGGCTGAGACTATTATTTCAGCGTTCGAGAAGGGAGGATTTGATCATAAAAATCTGAAGAGTTATGAATCTCGCTGGAAGAGACAGATAGGTCATGATATGCGTATGGGACTTTACGCAAGAAAGATTTTTAAGCAGTTTGCTGACTCACACATTGAATCATTAGTAAGGTTGTGCAATATAAATGAGATGCATTCAATATTAAAAAAGTTTGCAGATTTTGATAGACATAGTTGTTTTTTAGTAGAGTTTATGAAACAGCCGATATTCTGGAAGTACTTACTTTTCAATGCGTCAGGTCTAAAATCCTGGTCCATTCATGAACGGTTATGATTGATAATATAAATATTAACAGATGTTCCCTTTCCCGGTGTACTTTCTATATCAATATATCCGCCATGATTTTCGACGATTCTGTAGACTGTGGCCAGTCCTAACCCTGTACCTTCATCCTTTGTGGTAAAAAAAGGATCAAATACGTTATCCTTATCTTTCTGTAATATCCCTATACCTGTGTCACTAAAGACGATCTTAACCTTTTGCCGTGACAATGGATTATTTATAACATCTCTGTCTATGTTGTTGTTATAGTATGATGTGTTTATTTCCAGTCTGCCACCCTCAGGCATGGCTTGCATGGCATTTAGGGAGAGATTCCAGAAGACCTGTTTCATCTGTTCAGGATCGATTTCAGCCCATATCCCCTTCCTGTTATTAAAGGATGTGACCAGCTCTATATTAGGATTATATTCTTTGCTATTCTTAAGAAGCGTGATGGTCTCTTCTATGATCTCATTGATATTACATTGCCTGAATTTTGATGGTTTAGGACTGGCATAACTTAGAAATTGTTTTATGATCATATTTAGTCTGTCAGCCTCTCTGACAACAATGTCCAGCAATCGCCGGTTTTCTCCATCAAGGTTTAATTCATCCCTGAGCACCTCTATGGACCCGCTTATTGATGCGAGTGGATTTCTGATCTCATGTGCTATCCCTGCAGATACCTTTCCTATAGCAGCAAACCTCTCTGCCCTTGCAACCTTCTCTTCCATCTCCTTCAGCCTTGTAATGTCCTGAAATATACCTATCACACCCTTAATTCTATCCATCTCATCCCTTAACAGGGAGAAATTTATCCCGATATATATCTCCTTCCCATCCTTTCTCCTGAATATCCCTTCACCCCGATAAGAATTGTCACCTATCATGATGGGCTCCGCAAATACCATCCTTACCCTTGGCAGATCGAATAGATCAGGACAGGGTGTCTCTATAATCTCCTCAAATTTGTATCCGGTAATACCCTCTGCTGCTTGATTAAAGGAGTTGATTTCCCCTTTTAGGGTTGTTGTTAAGAGACCACTCCCTATGCTCCTTACAACATTCTCATGAAATCTCTGAAGTTCAATAAGATCCCCGCTTTTTTCCTTCAGTTCCTTCCTTACCTTTTTTAGCTTTTCAGATAGATACCCGCTTAAGAAGGCGACAAGAAAGAAGGCAGAGATATTTATAAGGACTATGTAAAAGATATAGCTTGGTTCATAGGAGATAGGCGCCTTGGGATATGATCGCATAGGATGTATAATATTATATAATTCGAGATCTATAATAGTACCGTAGAGGATACTGGCAAGAGAGGCAATGATATAACTCCCGGGTCTGTAAAGTACTATACTTGCCGTAATAATAGTGAGTATGTAGAGGAAGAAAAACGGGCTCTCTATCCCACCTGTAATATAAATGACGCCTGTCTCAACAAGCAGATCGCCAATGGTCTGAATGTAACAAAATATCCTGAGATTTTTGATCAGCCCAAATAAAAGTGCATAGAGGATCGTCAAGAGATATGTGACAGTGATCAAGATAGTTATGGGGAGGATTAATGGCAGTTGACCAACCTGGTACTGAAAGATAACAACAGCCCCTAAGAAGATGGTAATAATGACCACCCTCAGGACCATTAATACCTTGATCTTAAATAGCAGATCTTTCTCAGAAGAGGAGGGTTCTTTTTTCATTTACCCTATTGTTGCGGCCATCTTAAATATCGGCAGATACATTGCTATAACAATACCACCTATGGCGATCCCGAGAAATACCATTAATGCCGGTTCCAGGAGGGAGGTCAATGCCTCTACAGCAGTATCCACCTCTTCGTCATAAAAGTCGGCTATCTTGTTAAGCATGGCATCTAAGGCACCTGTGGCCTCACCGATCTCTATCATCTGGGTAACCATAGATGGGAACACCTTATGTCTACTGAGAGGGGTAGCAATGGTTTGCCCCTCCTTTATGCTGGAGATGGTAGAGATGACAGATTTTTCAACTACCTTATGACCCGCTGTTCTTGCAGTAATATCCAGGCCGTCTATGATAGGAACGCCACTGCTAATCAATGTTCCTAATGTCCTTGTAAATTTTGCCACTGCTACCTTTATAATAAGCGGACCGGCTATTGGCAGCTTCAGTGTAATGGTATCAATCGTCAATTTACCCTTGTCGGTCTTATAATAGCGTCGAAAGAGGAAGACAACAGCAACAATAATTATGATCATATAATGTGTATAATTCTTAAATATGTCACTGATTTTCATAACAATCAATGTTGGTACAGGCAGGGCACCACCCATATCTTTAAACATACTGGCAAATGTAGGTATGACAAATATCATAAGACCCGCAACCACCACCACTGCAACAACTAAAATAACCGAGGGATAGACCATAGCAGATTTGACCTTCTTTTTGAGCGACATCGCCTTTTCCATATATGCTGCAAGTCTATTAAGGATAGTATCCAGTATGCCTCCCACCTCACCTGCCTCTACCATATTGGTGTACAAGGCATCAAATATCTTTGGGTGCTTTCGGAGGGCATCTGAAAAGGTATCACCGCCTTCAACACTGGTCTTGATAGTCTTTATGGTTTTTGCGAGGAGCTTATTCTCGGACTGATTTGCCAGGATTGTAAGGCACTGTACCAGGGGTAGTCCTGCATCGATCATAGTAGCAAGCTGCCTTGTAAAGACTACAACATCCTTTTCTGTGACCTTTGGGCCGAATCCAGGTATAACAATCTCTTTCGGCTTCTTCTTGATCCACAAAATAATAAGTTGTCGCTTTAAAAGGATGGATCTGGCTGCATCTATATCGAGCGCTTCTATTTCATCCTTTACAATTTCTCCCCCTTTTGTCTTTCCCTTGAAATTAAAGACAGGCATATGAAAGCTTTCACTCCTCTCCTTCTATAGTCTGTAATGAAAATGAATTTATGGTCTTCCTCGTCTTTTCCAGCTGAATCCCGATATTGGCCAATTTCCTGGTTGTTACCTTCAGGCGTTCCACAAGTGCATCAATAACACAACGCAGATCATTAGGAATAGTATTTAACATGCTTGCAAAGATCTCTTTATCTATTATCCCTATATTCACTTCTCCTATAGCAATCACAGAGGCAGACCTCTGTGTCTTACTGATAAGTCCCATTTCCCCAAATACATCTCCTTTTTTAAGTGTCCCTATAATTACCTGTTTATCATCTATCTTTTTTGATATCCTTACCTCACCGAACAGGACAATATAGGCATTATTACTAATAACGCCCTCTGTTACTATTACATCACCATCCTTGAATCTTCCGATAATCGGAACATTCTTCATCAGTAACCCCTCCTCTCCTACCCCATAAGCGTTAACTTAAGGACAACTTTTCATTGATTATTCACAATTTACAATTTTATTAAAACGTAAACGCTTTAAGCCCTTAATTTTCAATGGCCAATTTTCAATTGTTAATTATTTAAAAAATGAGTCGTATTACCCTTAAATTAACGCTTATGCCTCCTACCCCTTTACCTTCAGGGAATCCTTAAATACTTTATAGAATCTGTCATTAGCTTCTATGGATCTCTTTAATATATTCCTTATATTCCTTATCTCATTTGTATTAATAACCACATTAACACTCTTTAAAAACGCTGCCATATTGTCCATTGTCCTTAAATCCTGACCAAGCAAGGCAACGAATATCTCCCTCCTCTTAACCATCGGCATGGGCTGTATATAATCGAGAATAGGGTTGCCGGCCGGGGAACAGCCTGCAAAATTTTCATTAAGTATAATGGCATCATATCTTGTGAATCTTAACTTGGTAATGGCATCATTTACACCTTTAGCTATACTTATCTTATAATCGAGCTTATCCATAGTAGCCTTTAATAAATCTGTATTCTTATCATCACAAATCAGTGCTGTCTTATCGCCTTCATCAAAAAAATCGATCCCTTCCTTTGGTAAACCAACCTGCAGCACAGGGATATGCTGAGAGACAGGAGGAGACTCAGGGCCCGGAGATTCCGGGATACTAAGGCAGAAACTATCCCGGGCAGGCGATGCCACCTCATTTTTTACTCTATCGGTCATACTGATCTTATTTTTACACTGTGGACATGTAAGAGTGAATATCTTATTCTCAGGTACCCTATCATCAGTAATTAGAATCATCTTACCACATTTTGAACAGATAATATCCATGTTCAGCCTCTCTTCCACCTCTTTATAGATGGTCCAAGCTTCTTACTATATTCCTCATCTAGGTCCAGGCCTTCAATGTCAGTGGTCTTCTCACCCCTGCTACTCTTCATTGTATCAATACCCCTGCTGACCACCGTCTTTCTTGAGGCATTTGCAATTGCTGTCCCTTCCGTTATCATTTTCTTCTTATAGAGGTCGATTATAGACCTGTCAAATGTCTGCCACCCAAATGCCTCTCCGGCTTCTATTATCTCGTAGAAGGTCTTTCCCTCGGATTCACCATGGATTATAGAATCACATACCCTCAGATTGGTTCCCATTATCTCGAATGCTGCTATCCTTCCCCCACCTATTTTAGGCAATAACCTCTGACATATTATCCATCTCAATGTCTTGGCAAGACGGATCCTTATCCATTTCTCTTCTTCTGACCTGAACATACCGAGTATCCTGTTTATGGTCTGTCTTGCATCAATGGTATGGAGTGTGCTCATAACCAGGTGTCCTGTTTCAGCCGCGGTTAACCCGATCTCCATTGTCTCTCTGTCCCTCATCTCACCCACCAAAATAACCTTTGGCGCCTGGCGAAGGGCAGCCCTTAATCCATTTGCAAAGATATCAAAATCGCTGCCGAGTTCCCTCTGATTAAAGGTTGCCTTCTTGTGCGGATGAACAAACTCCACCGGGTCTTCGAGGGTTATTATATGAATCCTTTTATTATCATTCATTTCATTGAGTAGCGTTGCCAGGGTGGTAGTCTTACCACTTCCTGTCGCGCCTGTGACTAATATCAAACCATTCTTTTCTTCAACCATGTTATAGAAGATGTTCGGGAAACCCATATCCTCAATAGTCGGGATACGTGTCTCTAATTTTCTCATTACTATTGAATAATAACCCCTTTGGGAGAATATGTTTATCCTGAACCTCGCCTTACCCATAAGGTGATAAGATAGATCACATGAACCTTCCTTTATCAACATCTCACTGAGACGGCGGTCAGAGTCGATCAGATTAAGGGCAAATATCTCTGTTTGGAATGGAGTTAATTTTTTTAAGGAGGGGTGTAGTGGAACCTCTATCAGTTGACCATCGGCCTCTACCTGTAACGGTTTATCTGCTGTAAGGTTAAGGTCAGAGACATTGACATGTGTCTCCAGCATTGTAGTTAATATATAATCGATCTCCTGTCTTCTCATAACTTGCGTCCCTGAAACTCTACAACTTATTGTAATTATTAATTTTATGCCTATAATTCATTCCTTTTCCCTACATTTCATTATTCCAATTGTCTAGTGAAGCGGAGCCAAGTTCTCCCCCTTCCTTATGTCCCGGTAATAATGAAGATTATATGCATGAAAGATATAACAAAGATAGATATTTATTTTTAAATATATATCCTTAACACTATCTATGTCAAGTTTCTCTTGACGGATATTTGACTATCTGATAGAGTCGATGGGATTATGATTTCATTAAAGGATATACAGGATGCCAGAAAAGGTCTTGAGAGTGCCATCCATAATACCCCTCTGATATTCTCCAGTTCATTAAGCAAGATTGCCGGATTTGATATCCACCTGAAACTGGAGAATCTACAGAAGACAGGCTCCTTCAAGATCAGGGGTGCCTACAATAAAATAGCCAATTTAAAGTCTTCCAGGAAGAAAAAAGGGGTAGTAACTGCCTCTGCTGGCAACCATGCGCAGGGGGTTGCCTTTGTAGCAGGAAGGTTTGGGATTAAATCGACTATAGTGATGCCCGAGAATGCATCTTTTGCCAAACAGGAGGCAACAAGGGGTTATGGAGCAGAACTTCTCTTAAATGGTGATACATTTGAAGAGTCCTTCAGGTATGCAAGGGAGATCGAAAAGAGAAAAGACGCTGTTTTTATCCATGCATTTGATGATAAAGATGTAATAGCCGGTCAGGGAACTATTGGATTGGAGATACTCGATGCCCTTCCATCGGTTGGTACAGTTATTGTCCCTATAGGTGGTGGTGGTCTGATCTCCGGTATTTCTATTGCCATCAAGGAGCAGAACCCGGGGATTAAGATTATTGGGGTTGAAGCAGAGGGGGCGAGCTCTGTTTCCCTTTCAGTAAAGGCCGGAGAGATAAAAGAGATAGAGTCAGCCTCAACCATTGCTGATGGGACAGCCGTCAAAAGGGTGGGCAATATTACGTTTCCCTTAATACAGAGATATGTCGATGAGATTGTTACAGTAGAGGAAGAGGAAATAGCCGCGGCCATCTTACTTCTCATGGAGAGAAAGAAGATCATTGTTGAGGGTGCGGGTGCTCTCCCTCTGGCAGCCCTCCTTCATGGCAAGGTCATGATTAAATGTAATAGCGCGGTACTGGTACTGAGTGGTGGAAATATTGACGTAAATATCATAGAGAGGATAATTGAGAAGGGGCTGGTAAAGTCAGGGAGGCTTATACGTCTTGATATAGAGCTAATGGATGTTCCTGGCTCGCTTGCTAAATTGACCTCACTTATAGCTAAAAATAGGGCAAATATATTACATATATCACATGACAGGCTTTCCAAAGAGGTACCTATAAGAAAGACCAGGGTAAGGCTTTCATTGGAGACAAAGGGCTATGAGCATATAGATGGTATCCTTAATGGCCTAAAGGAAAAGGGATACATAGCTAAGATTGTGTAAAATTATCTGCAATTGGGCAGTGCCCGGGTATCTGAAAATCATAACTTGACGGGATCGTAGTTATTTTGTAAAGTTATCTTTATGAGAAACAATAGACATTTTATCATAGTATATTTAATCTCATTTATTGGCCTTATTATCTGTGTATATCTTACCTATCTCCATCTCGGGGTATTGAGCGGCAGTCTTACTGAAAAGAGCTTTTGTGATGTCAGTGATATGATCAGTTGTGAGGCAGTAAGTGCCAGCACCTATGCAGAGATAGGCGGTATTCCCATCTCTCTTATAGGAGGGATTGTCTATGTAATAATTATTTCGCTATCTGTATTCGGTATATCCATGAAGAATGGGTTTGCTGTTGATTCGATGAAACAGATATTTCTTATCTCCCTTTTGTCTATCTGTTTTGATATCTATTTAGCAGTCGTTTCTATCTTCATCCTTAAATCGATTTGTCTCCTCTGCTGCCTTACATATATTATAAACCTGGTAAATCTTATCCTCTCAAAGAGGTATATCCAGACATCAACACTAAGGGCCTTTATAGATCTTAAGGGTATACTCTTTCCCTTAACAGGTCTCAGAAAAAACAGGGATAAAAAGAGGGATCCCTACCTGAAGGGTATGATAAAGGTTGTGTATAATGTTCTCAACCTTGTGATAGTTATCTGCGGAATTATTGTGATCAGTATGCTTCGTTACTATCTGAGTCCAGAGGTGCAGGGGTTTGATTATAATAGATATATGGAGTATGTTAATTCGGCCGAGAAATTTGATGTGGATATCACTAACGATCCCTATTATGGAAATAAGGATGCAAAATTGGTAATAATAGAGTTCAGCGATTTTGAATGTCCCTCCTGTAAAAGGTTTGCCTTGCAAGGAAAGAGAGTCCTAACCGGTTACAGGGACAGGATAAAACTTGTTTTTAAAAATTTTCCTTTACATACTGAATGTAATGCTGCTATCAGACGGGATATCCATCCCAATGCATGCAGACTGGCAGAGATGGCAGAGTGTGCTTTCAGGCAAGATAAATTTTGGGTGATGCACGACCTAATCTTTGATAAACAGGAGAAGATTAAGCATAAAAAGAGGCTTGATTCAGAGATGCTCACTTCATTTATAGAGGATGCAGGTCTTGATAAGGATGATTTTAGCAGATGCATGTCTGATGATTCGGCCTTTGTTTCTATAAAAGAGGATACCTTATGGGGAAAGAGATTGAATATATCAGGCACACCGACACTTGTCATAAACGGGATGAAGTTTGGATCATTGAAGCCATCGGTATTGAGAAGGATAATCGAGATTGAGCTGGAGAGGGCAGGAGGGTAATTGCAGAGCAAAGCGGAGTTAATCGATGAATAAGATACTTGTGGTTGATGATGAGAAGGGTATGCGTGATTTTTTATCAATCATGCTGAAGAAAGAAGGATATGAGGTCATCACCGCAGATGGAGGGGCCGAGGCAATTGATCTTGTCAAGGATAATTCCCTTGATCTGCTTGATCTGGTGATTACTGATATAAAGATGCCAAGGTTAGATGGTCTCACTGTATTAAGCGCTACCAGAGAGAGAGATCCACATATCCCTGTGATCATGATTACCGCATTTGCTTCCACAGAGACGGCTGTGGAGGCGATGAAAAAGGGTGCGTATGATTATATTACAAAGCCTTTCAAGGTCGATGAGATAAAGTTGATCGTAAAGAAGGCCCTGGAAAAGAAGAGATTAGAGGAAGAGAATATATATCTTAAAGGAGAATTGAAGGAGAAGTACCAATTTTCAAATATCATTGGCAAGAGTGAGAAGATGATGAAGATATATGATCTAATCAGGAAGGTAGCTGATAGCAAGAGCGCTATCCTTATATCTGGTGAGAGCGGCACGGGTAAGGAGTTGGTTGCCAGGGCAATCCACTACAATAGTAATAGAAGGGATATGCCATTTGTATCGGTAAACTGTGGTGCAATGCCTGAAAATTTACTGGAGAGTGAGCTGTTTGGTCATGAAAAGGGTGCATTTACAGATGCATACAGGGATAAGAAGGGACTACTTGAAATAGCTAATGGTGGAACATTTTTTCTGGATGAAATAGGAGAGAGTCCCCTGTCTATCCAGGTAAAACTCCTGAGGGTATTGCAGGAGATGGAGTTTAAGAAGGTAGGAGGGACAAAGGATATAAAGGTAGATGTCAGGATCATCGCTGCTGCTAATAAGAATCTTCAGGAGGCCGTGGCAAAAGGGAGATTCAGGGAAGATCTCTTTTATCGCCTGCATGTTATTCCCATTGATCTCCCACCACTAAGGGAGCGGAGGGAGGATATCCCCCTTCTTGTTGATTATTTTATTGGTAAATTTAATAAGAGTGGTAATAAAAATATAAGGGGAATCTCCCATAATGCCCTGAGAATATTCGAGAACTATAACTGGCAAGGGAATGTCAGGGAGCTGGAGAACGTCATTGAAAGGGCTATAGTACTTGAGACATCCGATATTATCCGGCTGGAAAACCTTTCAGATGAGATTATTAATAAGGCAACCAGGAAAAAGGATCTAACAACCGGTTTCCTTAGTGAGGAAGAGGTTGTAGATCTGGAAGAGATATTAGAAAAGGTGGAGAAGGATCTATTACTCATCGCACTAAAAAAGTCAGGCGGGGCAATGAATAAGGCGGCAAAGCTATTGAATTTAAGTTTCAGATCAATGCGCTACAGACTTCAGAAGCATGATATTAAGAGAGGGATTGATAATGATAAAGATAGGAATAATCTCTGATACACACGATAATCTTATCATGATAAGAAAGGCCGTGGAATATTTCAACAATTCAGGGGTTGAGAGGGTATTGCACTGTGGTGACTTTGTGGCGCCATTTGCCCTGAGTGCATTCGAGGACCTTGAATGTAAGGGTGTGGGTGTTTTCGGGAATGTTGATGGAGAGAAGAAAGGGCTTGCTAAGAAGGCCTCTTCCCTTGAATGGGAGATAAATAACCCTCCTTACGAATTAGAAATAGATGAAAAAAGGATGCTAATCCTCCATGAACCAGACGATTTGAGGAGATACGTCTCCGGTGGATCATACGACCTTATTGTTTATGGTCACACACACAGATTAGATATAGAAAGAGAGGGGAATACATTGATAATAAATCCGGGAGAGTGTTGCGGCTGGTTATATGGTAAGGCGACGGTTGTAGTACTTGATCTGGCAAATATGGAGGCGGAGAGGGTAATGCTGGGGTAAGGTGAATGGTGGAAGCCATAAGCTATAAGCCATAAGCTAATTTATGGGTGGCATGGACAAACTTGTTTGTCCGTGGAGGGATTTTCAGGTGAAATGGACGAAAAATATTATTGGATTGCGCTAAATCTTGTTCCGGGGATCGGGAAGGTGATATATCACAGACTGGTGGGATACTTCGGAGATCCGGAAAATGTCTTCAATGCCCCGGAAAAGGAGCTTATGAGGATTGATAAGATTGGGGAGGGGATAGCTAAAAATATATTATCATTTAGATTCGAAGAGGAATTAAAGAGAGAAATAGATCTGGTAGAACAAGAAGGAGTCTCTGTCCTTACCCTGAACGATTCATCTTATCCTGATAATTTAAGATCTATTTTTGCCCCGCCTCCCATTCTCTACGTAAAAGGGGAACTAAGAGAGAGTGACACTATATCCATTGCTGTTGTCGGATCACGAACACCGACAAACTATGGGAAGTTAATTACTGATAAACTAAGTAAGGAACTGGCTAAGAGAGAGATAACTATTATCAGCGGGATGGCCAGGGGGATAGATAGCTGTGCTCATAGAGGGGCGATATATGTTGGTGGTCGTACCATCGCGGTCTTTGGCTGCGGGTTGAATATAGTTTATCCCCCTGAGAACAGGAGATTGAGGGATGAGATAGCAGAAAATGGTGCAATCATATCTGAGTTTCCAATGTCTATGAGGCCCGAGAAGATGAATTTTCCGATGCGTAATCAGATAATCAGCGGTCTTTCCCTGGGGACAGTGGTGGTTGAGGCAGCAGAAAAGAGTGGTTCGCTGATCACAGCGAGATATGCCCTGGATCAAAATAGGGAGGTCTTTGCTGTGCCAGGAAATATAAATTCGTTAAGGAGCCGTGGAACTAATAGATTAATAAAGATGGGGGCTAAACTAGTTGAGGATGTTGATGATATAATTAATGAACTCCCACCTTATATCAGGATGGAGGTACTGGCTACCCCTTCACAAGAGGAGCCTGCGAGGATAAATCTGTCAGAGGAAGAGGAACATGTATTTTCACTGATTACATCAGAGAAACAGTATATTGATTTTATCACAGAGAAGAGTGTGTTCCCATCTAACCAGGTGGCCGGCATATTAGTCAGACTCGAGTTGAATGGTCTGATAAAGCAGTTGTCAGGAAAGATGTTTGTGAGGAGCTAATTAAATATCAAATATTAAAATATACATTTTAAAAGTAAATTGATATGCAAACATATCTTTAATCGACTGTTAATATTTGTGTAACTACTCAGGTGGATAGTCTATAGGTATTTAGCTGAATAGTGAGGAAGAAATATGCGAGATCATACAAAGCTCAGAGCGGTTGGGAG